>NZ_JBFAXR010000002.1:0-221209 GCF_040680895.1 Streptomyces sp. NPDC051940
GCGAGGCCGGGCAGCACCCGGTAGGCGGCGTGGAAGAGCTCCACGGCGCGGCCGCCCGCGCCTTCGGCGCGGGGTTGCCCCCACCCACACACCACCCGTTGCGGTGTGTCTTGCCTGACGCCGGCGCCTGGGACGGGGGGTCTGGGGGGCTGGTAAGCCCCCCCCAGCGACCACCGGTCGGGGATGGTGTGGGGGCGGGCGGTTGTGGTCCGCTGACGCGGGTGGCGGCCGGTGGCGGTCGGTGGCCCCCTGCGGTCGGTGGCTGCGGTGGCAGGTGGTCATTGGATGCGGAGTGATTCTGCGGCCCCAAGGGGCCTTGCCGGGCGGAGCGCGGAGGGGACGGCGCCATGGCGCCGCCCAGTGGTCGGCTCCGCTGGCGCTCCGCCGGATACGGAGCGGAGCGGCTCCGCTGGCGCTGCGCCGGGGGATACCTTCGGTGGGCCGGTGGGGTTGCGCCGACTCCGCTACGCTCCGCCGGCTGATGCGAAGCTCGCGGCTCCGCTGGCGCTCCGCCGACGGATGCCTTCGGGAACCGGGCGGGGTGGGCCGCCTCCGCTGCGCTCCGCCGACAAGAGCGTCCCTCCAACGGACCTTCCCCTCCACCCGACCAGCGCCCTTCCGGCGTGACCGACCCCCTTCTCAGCCCGTCCGGCGTTTGAGGACTTCGGGCGAAGCCCGAAGCGCGTCAGCCGACGCAACCGCACCTCCAGCCCGTCCGGCGTTTGAGGACTGAGGCGCGAAGCGCCGAATCGCGCCGCAGGCGCCAGCGCAAACGGCACGTTGCAGCGTGACCGGCACCGGATCCAGCCCGTCCGGCGTCTGAGGACTGAGGCCCGCCGCGAGGCGGCCCCGCGCGCAGCGCGACCGCGGCGGAAGGAGGCCCACCCGCGGGCCCCCGAGCCCGCTGAGGCACACTGGCAAGGTGACCCAGCACAGCACCACCCCACCCCAAGGCACCGCCCGCAAGCCGCTGGCGTTCGCTCTCCTGGCCGGGGCGGCGGGAGCCGCCCTCGTGCTCGCGTCCACCGGGCGCGTGTGGGCCGAGGGGGAGACCGCCGGCGTGCTCGGGCAGGGCGTGGCCACGGTCACCGCGAGTGGGCAGGACGTCACCGGTGCGCCGTCCGCGCTCGCCGTCGTGGGGCTGGCCGCGCTCGTGGCCGTCTTCGCCGTGCGCCGGACCGGGCGCCGGATCGTGGCCGCGCTGCTGGCCCTCGCCGGGGCCGGCGTGGTCGCCGCGTCGGTCGCCGCCCACGGGGACAGCACCGCCCTGCGGGACCGGGCGGCCGACATCTCCGGCCTCACCGACTCCACTGTGGACAACCTCACATACAGCGGCTGGCCCTGGGTCGCCGCCGCCGGCGGGCTGCTGCTGCTCGTCGCCGGCCTGCTCGCCCTGCGCCACGGGCAGAACTGGCCCGCGATGTCCGGGCGTTACGAGCGCTCCGGCGTCCCCGCGCCGCGCCGCGCCGCCAGGCCCGTGGACCCCGAGCGGCCCGAGGACCTGTGGAAGGCCCTCGACCGCGGCGAGGACCCCACGGCCGCAAGCTGACCCCCCGGAGCCGGGGCCCATTCGCGATCGGGGACAATGGCAAGGGGCTTCATACCCCTTGGAAGGTCAGCCCCTCCGCGTGCAGCGGAGAGGGATGCCCTCATCCCCGTACACGTCCATCTACTGGTAGCTGCAAGGAGCACTCATGGCGGGCAATAACGGCCACGGGACGGATCACGGCCACACCCCGGCGGCGTGGACCGGTGTGATCATCGCCTTCGTCGGCTTCCTGGTCGCGGGCTACTTCATGGTCGCCGACCAGCCCGCCGGCTTCTGGGCCGGCTTCGGCGTCATCGTCCTCGGCGGCATCGTCGGCGGCGCCATGAAGGCGGCCGGCATGGGCAAGGCGGAGCCCGCCCCGGTCCGCGTCGGCCAGTAGGTACCTGACACGCCCGGCGGGTGCGCCACCGCGCGCACCCGCGACCGCGGCGGGAGAATCACGGGGTGCGCGCAGCCCCCGGCGGTGCTCCCGCCCTCGCCCGCCGGCTGGCGGGACCCGTGACGGCCGTGGCCTCGGTGGCCGCGGCCTTCGCCTATGTCGGGGCGGTCGACCCGAACGAACCCGGCCACTACCCCGCCTGCCCCGTCCTGGCGCTGACCGGCTGGTACTGCCCGGCCTGCGGCGGCCTGCGCAGCGCCCACGCGCTGGCGCACGGCGACTTCGCGGGGGCCGCCGGCGCGAACGTGCTGGCGCTCGGCCTGTTCGCCCTGCTGGCGTTCATCCTCGGCGTCTGGCTGCTGGCGGCGGTCCGCGGCCGTGAGCCGGAACTCCCGTGGCGGAGGGTAAACGGTTACGCGCTCAGCGTAGTTCTGCTGGCGTTCATGCTCGTACGCAATCTGCCCTTCGGTGCCGCGCTCGCCCCCTGAATCCCGGGCCCCCGCCGTGTCCACCAGCTGGGACCGCCGTCAACCGGATGTGAGGGTTACGCCTCGCGCCGGATACCATCACAGATGCCCCACACCGCCATCTAGGAGGTCCCCTCGCGTGAGTGTGCTCGACGAGATCATCGACGGAGTCCGTGCGGACCTCGCCGAGCGGCAGGCGCGTGTCAGCCTCGACGAGCTGAAGGAGCGCGCCGCCCGCGCCCCCGGCGCCCGCGACGGCGTCGCGGCGCTGAAGGGTGACTCCGTGCGGGTGATCTGCGAGGTCAAGCGCTCCAGCCCGTCCAAGGGCGCGCTGGCCGCCATCGCCGACCCCGCGGGGCTCGCCGCCGACTACGAGGCCGGGGGCGCCTCGGTCATCTCCGTGCTCACCGAGCAGCGCCGCTTCGGCGGCTCGCTGGCCGACCTCGAGGCCGTACGGGCCAAGGTCGACGTCCCGGTGCTGCGCAAGGACTTCATCGTCACCGCCTACCAGCTGTGGGAGGCGCGTGCGTACGGCGCCGACCTGGTGCTGCTGATCGTCGCCGCCCTCGAGCAGGAGGCACTCGTCTCGCTCGTGGAGCGGGCCGAGTCCATCGGGCTGACGCCCCTGGTCGAGGTGCACGACGAGGAGGAGGTCGAGCGGGCCGCCGACGCCGGTGCGAAGATCATCGGCGTGAACGCGCGGAACCTGAAGACGCTGGAGGTCGACCGGTCGACCTTCGCCCGCGTCGCGCCCGAGATCCCGGCCGGGATCGTGAAGGTCGCCGAGTCCGGCGTACGCGGGCCGCACGACCTCATCGCGTACGCCAACGACGGCGCGGACGCCGTGCTGGTCGGGGAGTCCCTCGTCACCGGCAAGGACCCGCGCGCCGCCGTCGCCGACCTGGTCGCGGCCGGGGCGCACCCGGCGCTGCGGCACGGAAGGGACTGAGACACCGGTGCGAATCTGCGCGCGACTGGCGCGGGGCTGCCGGCCCCGCGGCTGCCGCGCGCCCGCGCGCCGGGTCCGGGGCCGCCGGGTGCGGTACCACATCGGGGCCGAGCCCGGGCAGATCAACGGGCGCCGATGGCGCGGTGACGCGCGGGGCTGAGCCCCGTACGACGTCACCCCCGGCGGTGTGCGCCCGCGATCCGTGATCGCGTGGCGTGCCGCCGTAACGCCATCACCTACAAGGAGCTTCGGATGTCCGACTTCTTCATTCCCGACCCACAGGGCGCCGTGCCGGACGCGAGCGGCTACTTCGGCGCCTTCGGCGGCAAGTTCATCCCGGAGGCGCTGGTCGCCGCCGTGGACGAGGTCGCCGTCGAGTACGACAAGGCCAAGCACGACCCGGCGTTCGCGGCCGAACTGGCCGACCTGCTGGTCGACTACACGGGCCGGCCCTCCGCCCTGACCGAGGTGCCGCGCTTCGCGGAGCACGCGGGCGGCGCCCGGGTCTTCCTCAAGCGCGAGGACCTGAACCACACCGGTTCGCACAAGATCAACAATGTGCTGGGGCAGGCGCTGCTCACCAAGCGCATGGGCAAGACGCGGGTGATCGCGGAGACCGGCGCCGGCCAGCACGGTGTGGCCACGGCCACCGCCTGCGCCCTGTTCGGCCTGGACTGCACGATCTACATGGGCGAGGTCGACACCCAGCGCCAGGCGCTGAACGTGGCCCGGATGCGGATGCTCGGCGCCGAGGTCGTCGCGGTGAAGTCCGGCAGCCGCACGCTGAAGGACGCCATCAACGAGGCGTTCCGCGACTGGGTCGCGAACGTCGAGAGCACGCACTACCTCTTCGGGACCGTGGCCGGTCCGCACCCCTTCCCGGCGATGGTCCGCGACTTCCACCGGGTGATCGGCGTCGAGGCGCGCCGCCAGCTGCTGGAGCGGGCCGGCCGGCTGCCGGACGCCGCCGTGGCGTGCGTCGGCGGCGGCTCCAACGCGATCGGGCTCTTCCACGCGTTCCTCGACGACGCGTCCGTACGGCTGGTGGGCTGCGAGCCAGCCGGCCACGGCATCGCGACCGGCGAGCACGCGGCGACGCTCAGCGTCGGCGATCCGGGGATCCTGCACGGGTCGCGGTCGTACGTCCTGCAGGACGAGGACGGCCAGATCACCGAGCCGTACTCCATCTCGGCCGGTCTGGACTACCCGGGCGTCGGCCCGGAGCACGCGTACCTGAAGGACTCCGGGCGGGCCGAGTACCGGGCGGTGACGGACGACGAGGCCATGCAGGCGCTGCGCCTGCTGTCGCGTACGGAGGGCATCATCCCGGCCATCGAGAGCGCGCACGCGCTCGCGGGGGCGCTCGACGTGGGGCGGGAGCTGGGGTCCGACGGACTGATCGTCGTCAACCTCTCCGGCCGCGGGGACAAGGACATGGACACGGCTGCCCGCTACTTCGGGCTGTACGACGAGGGGGCGGCTGCCCAGTGAGCGGGAACATCTCTCTGCTGGACGCGGCGCTGGCCCGCGCCAAGTCCGAGAACCGGGCGGCGCTGGTCGGGTACCTCCCGGCCGGCTTCCCGGACGTCGAGGGCGGCATCGACGCGATGACCGCCATGGTGGAGGGCGGCTGCGACGTGGTCGAGGTCGGCCTGCCGCACTCCGACCCGGTGCTCGACGGGCCGGTCATCCAGACCGCGGACGACATCGCCCTGAAGGGCGGGCTGCGGATCGCCGACGTCATCCGGACGGTCGGCGAGGTGCACCGGCGTACGGGGGCTCCGGTCCTGTGCATGACGTACTGGAACCCGGTCGACCGGTACGGGGTGGAGCGCTTCGCGGAGGACCTCGCGGCGGTGGGCGGTGCGGGGTGCATCCTGCCGGACCTGCCGGTCGAGGAGTCGTCGGTCTGGCGTACGGCGGCGGCGAAGCACGGGCTGGCCACGGTGTTCGTGGTCGCGCCCAGCAGCCTCGACGCCCGTCTCGCGACGATCACGGCGGCGGGCTCCGGCTTCGTGTACGCGGCGTCCCTGATGGGCGTCACGGGCACGCGCGAGTCGGTCGGCGCCTCGGCGGCGGACCTCGTCCGCCGCACCCGCGCCACGACGGACCTGCCGGTCTGTGTGGGGCTCGGGGTCTCCTCCGCCGCGCAGGCCGCGGAGGTGGCGTCCTTCGCGGACGGCGTGATCGTGGGGTCGGCGTTCGTACGGCGTGTGCTTGACGCGGGTGCTGATCGTGCGGGGGGCCTTGCGGCCGTGCGGGCCCTTGCGGGCGAGTTGGCGGCGGGGGTTCGTAGCCGCGGCTGAGGATTGCGCGGCGCCGGCCTCCGGCGGGTCGGTGCTGCGCGCCTCCGTCCTCAGGCGCCGGACGGGCTATCTCGCGGTGCGGTTTGCGCTGGCGCCTGCGGCGCGGTTCGGCGCTTCGCGCCTCAGTCCTCAGACGCCGGACGGGCTGGGATGGTGCTGCGGTCGCGTCGGAATGGTCCAGTGCCGCCGGCGCCTGCGGCGCGATTCGGCGCTTCGCGCCTCGTCCTCAAACGCCGGACGGGCTGGGGTGGTGCTGCGGTCGCGCTGGCAGGTGCGGTTTTGCCGGCGGAGCGCAGCGGAGTCGGCTCACCGACACCCGGTCGGCATTCCCCGGCGGAGCGCAGCGGAGGCGGCTCACCGACACCCGGTCGGCATTCCCCGGCGGAGCGCAGCGGAGGCGGTGCAGCCCCACTGGGTCACCACCGACAACCCTCGGCGGAGCGCAAGCGGAGCCGCCTCGCTTCGTATCGGCGGAGCGTCAGCGGAGTCGTTCGCTGGGCGGCGCCATGGCGCCGTTCCCTCGCGCTCCGGCCGGCAAGGCCCCCTGGGGCCGCAGAATCGCTGCGATTCGCAACGGCGACCGGGTGCCGGACGTACACCGCGCGCGCCCACGGCCCTCGGCCCTGAGCGCGCTATCGTGGGAGGACCGACGTACCTAGGGGGAACGGCCGTGGGTGAGGACGCGCGGGGCGAGCAGGTGCCTGAGGACATATGGGCGAAGTTCCAGGAGGACTCCTGGGGGCGGATCGACGCGACCGCTCCGAAAGAGCCCTCCGCGCGGGCGCGCATGGTCACCGAGCGACTGCGGCAGGAGGGCGCCGCCGCACCCGGGGAGACGCGCCGCCGCCGACCGAGGTCGCGGCCGAGGTGGATGCGCTGGCAGGGCGGCCTCCGCCCCTGGGTCATCGGGCTGAGCGCCTTCGCCGGCTTCCTCGCGCTCTGCGCCCTGGTCGCGCAGATCCCCCTCCACTGGATTTTCTGACCCCCCTCCACGCAACCCCCAGGCGTGACGACCACGCCGCACCGTCGTTGAATGACGTGTGAGTGCGAAGAACACCGAGGGCAAACGGTCGGCCCGTGAACGTATGGCCGCGGAGCGTGAGCGGCAGCGCGTGGCGGAGAAGCGCAGACGGACGATGCTGGCGCTGCTCAGCGTGCTGGGCGTGCTGGCCGTTGCCGGTGTGATCGCCGTCGTCGTCAACAACACCAAGGACGACGACGGCGGCAGCGGTCCGCTCGTCTACCCCAAGAACGTCACGGGCGAGGACCGGCTCGCCATCCTCGACGGCAAGGCCGCCGCCCCCGTGACGCTCACCGTCTACGAGGACTTCCGGTGCCCCGCGTGCCAGGCCTTCGAAACCGGCTTCAGCAAGACCATCCACGAGCTCGTGGACAGCGGGCAGCTGAAGGCCGAGTACCGGCTGGTCACCCTGATCGACGGCAACCTGGGCGGCGAGGGCTCGCTGAACTCCGCGAACGCGGCCGCCTGCGCCGCGGACCAGAGCCAGGCGAAGTTCCGCGCGTACCACGACGTGCTGTACGCCAACCAGCCGTCCGAGAGCGATGACGCCTTCGCCGACAAGGACACGCTGAAGGACCTGGCGAAGAAGGTCGACGGACTCGACACCGCCGCGTTCCAGGCCTGCGTGGACGACGGCACGCACGACAGCTGGGTGCAGAAGTCGAACAAGGCGTTCAACGACTCCGGCCACAATTCGACGCCGACCGTGCTGCTGGACGGCGAGAGCATCTACGGCCAGGGCAAGGACCTCACCCCGGCCAAGCTGAAGCAGCTCGTCGCCGGCGCCGCGAAGTCGTAACGACGCCGCGAAGGCGTGAAACCGGGAACTTCCCACCCGCCCCGTCCGTAAATACAGCGGACGGGGCCGGGAGCGTTATGCAGACGTTGCCGGGCGGGTTGTCACACGCCCGGCCCGGCACGATACGGTCGGAGCTGCCATGGACATCGCTTACATTCCCAGCCCTGACAACGGCGTGTGGCATCTCGGCGCCGTTCCGCTGCGCGGCTACGCCTTCTGCATCCTCGCCGGCATCTTCGTCGCCATCTGGCTCGGCGGACGACGCTGGGAGGCGCGCGGCGGCCAGCGCACCACCGTCACCGACATCGCCATCTGGGCGGTCCCCTTCGGCCTGATCGGCGGGCGGCTCTACCACGTCATCACGACGTACGAGCCGTACTTCGGCAAGGACGGCAACTGGGTCGACGCCTTCAAGATCTGGGAGGGCGGCCTCGGTATCTGGGGCGCGATCGCGTTCGGCGCGGTCGGCGCCTGGATCGGCTGCCGGATGCGGGGCATCCCGCTGCCCGCGTACGCGGACGCCGTGGCGCCCGGTATCGCGCTGGCCCAGGCCATCGGCCGCTGGGGCAACTGGTTCAACCAGGAGCTCTACGGCAAGGCGACCACCGTCCCCTGGGCGCTGAAGATCACCCGCAGCGACGGCGAGCGGGTACCCGGGACGTACCACCCGACCTTCCTGTACGAGTCGCTCTGGTGCATCGGTGTGGCCCTGGTCGTCATCTGGGCCGACCGCCGCTTCCGGATGGGCCACGGCCGCGCCTTCGCCCTCTACGTCGCGCTGTACTGCGCCGGCCGCGGCTGGATCGAGTACATGCGTATCGACGAGGCCCACCACGTGCTGGGCCTGCGGCTCAACGTGTGGACGGCGATCATCGTCGGCGCGCTCGCCATCGCGTACATCGTGATCTCGGCGATCAAGCGCCCGGGCCGCGAGGAGGTCGTGGAGCCCGACCGCGCCGCGCTGAAGGCCGAAGCCGCGGCCAAGGCGGCGGAGGACGGGGAGACGGCCGAGGCCACGGACAAGGACAAGGACGAGGCCACGGACGAGGCCACGGGCAAGGGCGAGGCCAAGACCGAGCCAGAGACCGAAGGCGACGACACGGCCTCCCCCGAAGCCGAAACCGAAGCCGAAGCCGAAGCCGACGACACCCCCGACCGCGAGCCCGCGAAGGTGTCCGTCAGCAAGGGCAGCGACGAGGACGACGCCGAGGCGGTCGAGTCCGCCGACGCCGACGCCGACGCGCCCCGTCAGTCCTGACCGCCAGCAGTACGAACCCCGAAGGGGGCGGACCCACCCGGTCCGCCCCCTTCGACATCCCCGAGGTCACCCCGAGGTCACCCCGAGCTCACGCCGGCGAGATCGACCCGGCCAGCAGCCCCATCACGATCGCGTTGTCGCCGTACGGGGCGTTCTTCATCAGCGGATCGCCGTCCGACGGGAACTGCTTGACCCGGACCCCCTCCAGCACCGGGTTGTTCCCGTAGCGCTCGAAGAGCGGGATGATCGGCAGCAGCTCGTTGAAGGCCAGCGCCGCCTTCGTGACGTTCGTCTTCTGCTCCTCCTCGTTCAGGCCCCGGCCGGCGTCGTTGACCACGGCCTCCAGGTCCAGCTCGCCGACGTCCTCCGTCTTCACCTTGAGCTCGAAGCCCATGCCCCGGCCGCCCGCGTTGCGTGCGATCGGGATGTTGTGGATGAAGAGGTCCGCGGAGAACGAGAAGTGCGGATGCGGGTGCTGTGAGGCGCCCCAGGCGTGGATGGCCAGCTCGAAGTTGCCCTTGTCGATCTCCGGGTTGTACGACTCGAACTTCTGGCCCTTCGGCGTGACCTTGATGCCGAACTCGGTCAGCTGCTCGGCGACGTTGTCGCCCGCGGCCGACCAGTCGGCGAAGTCCGAGGGGTAGGAGATGACGAACTCGGCGGTCTTGCCCTCGGGGGTCTGCCAGCTGTCGCCGCTCTTTTTCCAGCCCGCCTGGGTGAGCAGGTCGGCGGCCTTGGCCAGGTCGTTCTCGTACTTGTTGAGCTTGGACTGGTCCTCGGCGGAGATCCAGTCGGGCACCTGGATGTCGGAGAAGCCCGCCATGAACTCCACGGCCTTGCCGGAGTCGCCGAGCGCGACGGCGCCCACGTCCGCCCGCTTGATCAGGTGCGCCAGCGCCTGCCGGGCCCGCTTGTCGGAGAACGCCTTCACCTTGTCGTGGTTGATGAACAGCGCCGGGCCGCTGTAGTTCGGCGGCCGCATGATGCGGTAGCCCTGGTTCTGGAAGGACTTCTCCTGGGCGGGCGTGAAGCCGTGCGTGGCGTAGTCGACGTCCTTGGACTCCACCAGCGGCGCCACGTCGGGGGTCTCGCCGTTGAAGAGGACGACCTTGTCGAACTTGACCTCGGCGGCCCGGAAGCCGTGCTTGTTCTTCACCAGCGTGAGCTTCGAGGTGGTGATCAGCTTCTCGTCCACCATGAAGGGACCGGAGGCGATGATCGTCTTCGGCCGGAAGGCGTTGAACTCCTTGTTCAGCGCGACGGCCTCCGGGCTGTCGGTGGCCTTGCCCTGCTCGACCAGCGCCATCGCCTTGTCCGCCCACTCACCGTAGGTGCCGGTGTCGATGACGGAGCTCTTGAGGATGTAGCGGTCGATGATGGCCGCCGGGGACTTCAGATGGACCACGAAGGTCTGGTCGTCCGGTGCCTCGATCTTCTCGATGGAGGCCCAGGACGGCGAGTTCTGGATCCACTGGACGTACATGGTGGTCAGGTAGTCCTTGGAGGTGAGCGCCTTGCCGTCGGACCACTTCAGGCCGGCACGCAGCTTCACCGTGAAGGTGGAGAGGTCGGCCGCGAACTCACTGCTCTCGGCCAGGTAGTACGTCCACTGCTTGGCGTCCCACTGCCAGTACGCGCCCGGCATGTGGATGAGGTCGCTGTACGGGCCGCCCAGCAGGTACATCGCGACGGGGGCCAGTCCGTCCGGCCCGCCGCCGCGGTTGAAGTGGCCGGTCGGGGGCTGGTTGTAGGGGTACGCCCCGCGGAACTCGCCGCCGCCTCCCGACTTGCCGTCGTCCTTGGGGTCCGCCTTGCTGCACGAGGCCAGGGCGGGGACGCCGGCGGCGCCCGCGGCGCCGAGGCCCACCAGCTGGAAGAGACGTCGGCGCGAGATGTCGGAACGTGCTATTCCTGTCATTTCCCCTCCATGGGAGTTCGTCCCCGCCGGTGGCTGAACCGGATCAGGGCAGCGGTGACCGCCATGGCGGCGATGCCGCCGACGAGGGCGATCACCGTGATGGTGCGTTCCGGGGTATGGGGTTTCGTCGCGGCCAGCATCAGCAGGGACCCGACGACCAGGAAGGACGCCAGGGTCAGCGCCATACGGGCGAGGGCCTCCACGGGGTGCCTCCGGCGGGGTGTGCGCTCGACGGAGTCCGGGGCCGCGCCCCTTGCCCCGTGCGGGCTGGATGGTCAGGCGTGAGCGTTCGGTGCGGAGCGGAGACGGACCGTGCCGGGATCGTTCAGGATTCACTCCCGGCCGGGGACGCCTGCGCGGGTACCGGCGCGGGCACCGTCCCGGCGACCACATGGCACGCCACCTCGCGTCCCGTGCCGGGGGCGGCCGAGAGCTGCGGCTCGGCGGTGTCGCAGGTGCCCGGGACGAACAGGGGGCAGCGGGGGTGGAAGGTGCAGCCCGCGGGCAGCGCGGCCAGGCTCGGGATGTCGACGCCGCGCAGCCCCGGATCGCGCCGCCCCTCCGGTCCCGGATCCACCTCGGGTACGGCCGTGAGCAGCGCCTTGGTGTACGGGTGCTGCGGGTCGTCGATCACGTCCGAGGTGGCGCCGTACTCCACCACCCGGCCGAGGTACATCACGGCGATCCGGCCGCCGGCGCCGAAGTAGCGGGCGATGGCCAGGTCGTGGGTGATGAAGACGAAGCCGACGTCCAGCTCCTCGCGCAGCCGCGTCAGCATGCGCAGCACGCCGACCCGGATGGACACGTCGAGCATGGAGGTGGCCTCGTCGGCGATGATCAGCCGCGGGCGGAGCGCCAGCGCCCGGGCGACCGCCACCCGCTGGCGCTGGCCGCCGGAGAGCTGGTGCGGGTACTTGCTCAGGAAGTTCTCCGGCGGGCTCATCTCGACCTGCCGGAGCAGCTCCCCGGCCTGCTCCCACGCCTCCTTGCGGGACTTCGCCAGCCCGTGCCGCCGCAGCGGCGCGGCGAGCGTGGCGAACACGGTACGGATGGGGTTGAGCGAGGCGTACGGGTCCTGGTGGATGAACTGCACCGCCTTGCGGTACGCCCGGTAGTGCTCCCGGTCCATCGCGGTGAGGTCCGTGCCCTCGAACTCCACCGCCCCGGCGGTCGGCCGGGCCAGTCCGGCCGCCATCCGCGCGGTGGTGGTCTTGCCGCAGCCGGACTCGCCGACCAGGCACAGCACGTCGCCCCGGTCCACCGACAGCGACACGTCGCGTACGGCGGGCAGTTCGCCGCGCTGGGATTGGAAGGTCTGCGACACCCCGCGCAGGTTCATCAGCGGCGCGCTCGTCATGGGGCGACCTCCTTCGCGGCGTTGGGGACCTCGTCGGGTGCGGTGTCGTCGGGCGATGCGTCCAGCCGTACCGACTCCCAGCGCAGGCACGCCGCCTCGTGCGACGGCGTACCGGCGGACCGCGCCTCGACGGTGCGCGGAGCCGGGTCCGTGGTCCGGCACTCGTCCACGGCGTACGGGCAGCGCGGCTCGAAGGAGCAGCCGGGCGGCAGCAGTGCCAGGTTGGGTGGCGCGCCGGGGATGGAGACGGGCTCCCTCGCCCCGGCGCGCACGGGCGGGATGGCCCGGATGAGGCCCACGGTGTAGGGGTGGCGCGGGGTTCGGAAGAGGTCGCCGGTCGTACCCGACTCGATGACCCGGCCCGCGTACATCGTGGCCACCCGGTCGGCGAGTTCGGAGGCGAGCGCCAGATCGTGCGAGATGAAGATCATCGAGAAGCCGCGCTCGGCGCGCAGCTCCTGCAGCATCTCCACGATCGCCCGCTGGGTGAGCAGGTCCAGCGCCGTGGTCGGCTCGTCCAGGATCAGTACCCGGGGCTCGAGGATCAGCGCCAGGGCGATCAGCGCCCGCTGGCGCATCCCGCCGGACAGCTCGTGCGGGTACGAACCCAGCACCTGGCCCGGCTCCAGGCGTACGGAGCGCAGGCTCCGCTCCGACCGCTCGCGGATCTCCTCCCGGCTGAAGCGGCCGTGGGCGCGCAGCGTGTCGGCGAACTGGTCGCCGATCCGCAGCACCGGGTTGAAGGCGTTCATGGCGCCCTGGAACACCATGGCGACCTCACTCCACCGCCACTGCCGCAGCCGCGACCCCTCCAGCCGCAGTACGTCCGTGCCGTCGGTGGTCACGGTGTGGGTGCCGGCGCCTCCGTAGAGCACCTGGCCGCCGGTGATGCGGCCGGTGCGCGGCAGCAGGCGCAGCAGCCCGAGGCCCAGCGTCGACTTGCCGCTGCCCGACTCGCCGACCAGGGCCAGGGTCTGGTCGGCGTACAGGTCGAAGTCCACCCCGCGCACGGCCTCGACGAGGCGGCCGCGGCCGGTGCGGTAGGCGATGCGCAGGTCCCGTACGGACAACAGCGGCTGCCGCGCCGCCATCTGGTCGGTCATCGCGTCATCCTCTCGACAGCCGCGGGTTGAAGATCTCCTCCAGCGAGCGCGTCAGCATCACGAGCCCGAGCTGGAAGAGCGCGATGGCGCCCACGGGGGCGAGGATGAAGGCCGTGCCCTCGGGCAGGTAGATCGCCCCGTAGGTCCAGGCCTGGTGGATCATGATGCCCCAGTTCGCGCCGGCCAGCGGGGCGAGGCCCAGGACGTACAGGCCCACCAGGGCGTACATGGCGTTGGTGACCGCGATGATGAAGTTGATCAGGATGTAGCCGGCCATGTTCGGGACGATCTCCACGAAGATGATCCGCAGACTGCCCAGATCCTGCAGCCGGGCCGCCTCGACGAACTCGCGCTCCTTCAGCGACATCACCTGCGCCCGGATCGAGCGCATCAGCACCGGCCAGGTGATCAGTCCCAGCAGCAGCGCCAGCGCGCTCGGCGTGGTGAGCCCGAAGAAGGCGCCGACGACGGCCAGCAGCACCACCGCCGGCACGGTCATCACCACGTCGGTGAGCTGCAGCAGCGCCGAGTCCAGCCACCCCCGGAAGTAGGCGGCCAGGGAGCCCAGCACCACGGCGACGAACAGGGTGATGAACGCGGCGGCGAATCCGACGTAGATGATCGTCCGTCCGCCCAGGACGAGTTGCTTCAGCACGTCCTTGCCGGAGTGGTCGGTGCCCAGCCAGTGCTCGGCGCTCGGGCCCTCCCAGCGGTGCTGCGCGTCCACGGGGTTGTGCGCGTCGACGAACAGCGGGGCGAGATAGCTCATCCCGACGATCAGCACCACGATGACCAGCCCGGCGAGCCCCGACTTGCTGCGGGCGATCTGGCGCAGGGTGCCCTCGGTACGGGGGACGGCGCGGGCGAGCGCCGGTTCGGCGACGCTCGCGGCGATGGCGGTCATCCCTCGGCTCCGTTCCCCGACTCGCGGATCCGCGGGTCGAGCGCGCTGTTCACGAGCTCGGCCAGCAGATTGGCGAAGACGATGACGATGGTCATCAGCAGCAGGATCCCCTGCACGGTCGCGTAGTCCCGGTCGTTGATCGCCTCGTAGAGTTCGCGGCTGATGCCGTCGTACTTCAGGATCAGCTCCACGAAGATCGCGCTGCCGAAGACGAAGCCGCCCTGGGTGGCGATCTGGGCCACCATCGGCAGCACCGCGTTGCGGCCGACGTACTGGGTGCCGATGCGCCGGTCCGAGAGGCCGCGGGCGCGGGCCACCGTGACGTAGTCCTCCTCCAGCGTGGTGATCGTGGACGCCTTCATCACCAGCGCCCAGGTGCCGAAGGTGGTCAGGACGTACACCGTGACGGGGAGGGACGCGTGGTAGAAGGCGTCGGAGATGAAGGTGAGGGACGGCTCGGGTTCGATGCCGGCGGTGTACGTGCCGCGGATGTCAGCGACGTTGAACAGGCCGAACTGGACGCCGCCGAACACCACCACGAGGATCGCGAAAAGGTAGTTGGGGATGGCGTGCAGGGTGGATCCGACCACCGAGATGAAATGGTCGAGGAATCCGCCGCGCCGGTACGCCATCACAATGCCGAGCACCAGTCCGAGACCGATGGCGATGAGCAGGGCGTACCCCACGCTGAACAGCGTCCAGGGCAGACCCGAGGAGATCCTGTCCATGACCGTGGTGCCCGGTGAGAGTGAATTGCCCAGATCTCCGTGGAGCAGCGCCCACAGATAGTCGCCGTACTGCTGGATCAGCGGCGTTTCGGGATCGAAGGTGAAGAGGGAGGCGGCCGAGGCGGCGGCCGACTCGTACGTCGAACCCGACCGCATCTGGCTCGCGATGTACGTGTCGACGGGGTTGCCCGGCAGCAGCCGGAGCATGAAGAACATCAGGGTCGTGACGACCCAGACGACGAACACGCTGCGGATCACGCGCCGTACGACGTAGTTGCGCCAGGGGCGCAGGAGCAGTGGGGTGCGGGAGGCCGGCCGGTGGAGCCGCTTGAGGAGGCCCGGCGGGGCGGTTCGGACTGGCGGGTTCGCGTCTGGTGCGGTCGTGCTCATCCACCCTCCGCTGGGGAGACGGCTGTGGGGTGGCCCCCAGGGCTGATCAGCTGGTGCATTCGCTCGGTAAGCGCTTGATGAGACGCTGGTAAGGCGTGAACATGCCCCACCCGGACGGGTTTCGGCAAGCCCCTGGTCTCAACAATTCCGCCATCGTTATCGACGCGGAAGCCGTATGCGGCGCGGTTTGCGCCCGCGTTGACGGGGCATTCCGGCAGGCCGAGTCACGACATTCCGGAAGGCTGGTCCGGAAAGGAGAAAGCCCCCTTTCCCGCACTCTTGGGACGGGGGCTCATGTGCTTTCCGGAAGGGTGCGAATTTGGCAGCCGCTTCACCGCGGAAGCGGGTGACCTCAGCTCATTTATGCCGCGTCGCCAGAGCCAGCGTGCGCTGCGCCCCGGCCACCACCGCCGCGTCGACGAAGCGGCCGTCCGGCAGGGCGAGGGCGCCCGCGTCGGTCGCCGCGGCCTTCACGACCTCCTCGGCACTCTCGATCTCCCCGGCCGTGGGCAGGTAGGCCTCCTCGATCACCGGGAGCTGGCGCGGATGGATGGCGGTGCGGCCCAGGAAGCCCAGGGCGCGGCCGACGGCGCAGGAATGTGCCAGCCCCTCGGTGTCGCGGATGTCCGGATACACCGACTGCGGGGGCGGAGGGAGTCCGGCCGCACGGGCGGCGACGACCGCGCGGCCGCGGGCGTACGCCAGGCCCGCGTCGCCGGTCACGCCCAGATCGGCGCGCAGGTCCGCCTCGCCGAGGGCGATACCGCGCAGCCGGGGGTGCGCGGTGGCCACGGCGTACGCCTGCTCGACGCCGGCGGCCGACTCCAGCAGCGCGTACAGGCCGGTGTCCGGGACCTCGCCGGCGATCATGCGGATCGCCCCCGGATCCGTCACCTTGGGCAGCCGCAGGCCGGCCAGCCCCGGCAGCCCCGCGAGCCGGGCGATCTCCGCCGGCGCCAGCGGGCCGTCGAGTGCGTTGATCCGCACGTGTACGGGGGAGGGGCCGGGCGCCGCGTCGGCCAGCAACTCGGCGGTGGCGTCCAGGGCGTACGCCTTGCGGTCCGGGGCGACGGCGTCCTCGAGGTCGACCAGGACGACGTCGGCGCCCGCGTGCAGCGCCTTTCCCACCACTCCCGGGCGGTCGCCCGGGACGTACAGCCAGGTCAGATACGTCGGCGTGGTCACAGCGCGCCCTCCTCCCGCAGGGCGGCGATGTCCTCGCCGGAGTAGCCGAGTCCGGTCAGCACCTCGTCGGTGTCCGCGCCGTGCGGACGGCCGGTATGACGGATGCCGCCGGGGGTGTCGGAGAGGCGGAACAGCACGTTCTGCATGGTGACTTCGCCCAGCTCGTCGTCCGGCAGCGTGGTGAAGGTGCCGAGCGCTCTGTACTGCTCGTCGGCCATCACGTCGCGCACGTCGTAGACCGGGGCGATCGCCGCCTCCGCCTTCTCGAACGCGTCCAGCACCTCCTCCCGGGTGTGCCGCCCGATCCAGCCGCCGACCGCCTCGTCCAGCTCGTCCGCGTGCCGCGCCCGTCCGTCCCCGGTGGCGAACCACGGCTCCTCGGTGAACTCCGGCCGGCCCACCAGGCGCATCACGCGCTCGGCGATGGACTGCGCGGAGGTGGACACGGCCACCCAGCTGCCGTCGGAGGTGCGGTAGGTGTTGCGCGGGGCGTTGTTGGCGGAGCGGTTGCCCGTGCGTGGCTGGACGTAGCCGAGCTGGTCGTACCAGATGGGCTGCGGGCCGAGCACCATCAGGATCGGCTCGATGATCGCCATGTCGACGACCTGGCCGCGCCCCGTCCTGTCGCGCCCCGCGAGCGCGGCCATCACGGCGTACGCGGTCGACAGCGCGGCGATGGAGTCCGCGAGCCCGAACGGCGGCAGGGTGGGCGGTCCGTCCGGCTCGCCGGTGACCGCGGCGAAGCCGCTCATCGCCTCGGCGAGCGTGCCGAAGCCGGGGCGGCGGGAGTACGGGCCGAACTGGCCGAAGCCCGTGACGCGGGCCAGCACGAGGCGGGGGTTGGCGGCCGAGAGGACGTCCCAGCCGAGGTCCCACTTCTCCAGGGTGCCGGGGCGGAAGTTCTCGATGACCACGTCGGACCCGGCGACGAGCTTCAGGAGCAGCTCGCGGCCACCCGGGGTGGAGAGGTTCGCGGTGATCGCCCTCTTGTTGCGGCCCAGGAGCTTCCACCACAGGCCGACGCCGTCCTTGGCGGGGCCGTGGCCCCGGGAGGGGTCGGGTTTACGGGGGTGCTCGACCTTGACCACCTCGGCGCCGAAGTCGCCGAGCATGGTCGCGGCGAGGGGGCCGGCGAAGAGGGTGGCCAGGTCCAGGACGCGCAGGCCCGCGAGCGGGCCGGTGCCTGCGTGGTGGGAGGTGTTCATCGGTGCGGCTTGCCTTCGTCGTAGAGGCTGTCGATCTCGTCGCGGTCCGGCATGGAGGCGGAGGCGCCCGGGCGCTGTACGGACAGCGCGGAGGCGGCGGACGCCCACGCCAGCGCCTCGGCCATCGGGCGGCCCTCGACGGCGGCGGCCGCCAGCGCGCCGACGAACGTGTCGCCTGCCCCGGTGGTGTCGACCGCCCGCACCCGCAGCGCGGGCACCAGCAGGGGGTCGGCGCCGCGGCGGGCGTAGAGGCTGCCCGCCTCGCCGAGCGTGACGACGGTCTCGGGGACCCGGCGCAGCAGCTCGCGCGCCGCCTCGTACGGGTCGGTGCGGCCGGTCAGGGCGGCGGCCTCGTGCTCGTTGGGGACGAGCAGGTCGGTGGCCTCGAGCAGCTCCGCGGGGAGCGGCCGGGCGGGTGCGGGCGTCAGGACCGTCCGTACGCCGTGCCGGCGGGCCGCCTGGGCGCCCGCGAGGACGCCGGGAATCGGCAGCTCCAGCTGCAGCAGGAGCGCGTCCGCCGCCGCGATGCGCTCCTCGTCGCCGGGGGCGAGGGCGGTGACGGTGCCGTTCGCGCCGGGGATGACGACGATGGAGTTGCCGCCCTCGTCGTCGACCGTGATGTGGGCGGTGCCGCTGGCGCCCGGGACCGTGCGCAGGCCGCCCGTGTCGACGCCGGACTCCGTCAGGGCGTGGCGCAGCGCCATGCCGAAGGCGTCCTCGCCGACCGCGCCGATCATGCTCACCCGCGCGCCGGCGCGGGCCGCGGCGATCGCCTGGTTGGCGCCCTTGCCGCCGGGGACGGTACGGAACTCGCGGCCCGGGACCGTCTCGCCCCGGGCCGGGGCCTTCGCGACGAAGGCCACCAGGTCCATGTTCGCGGAACCCAGCACCGCGATTGCTCCGGTCATGCCTCGCATACCTCCATGGTTCGTCGGGCCAGTGCGTCGAAGCCGATGCCGTCGAAGCCGGTGATACTGCTCGCCAGGCGATTCTTCAGCGGCTCGGTCCACCGGGCGGGGAGCGCCGCGGGTGAACCTGCCAGCAGCGCGGCGACCGATCCCGCGGTCGCGCCGTTGGAGTCGGTGTCCCAGCCGCCGCTGACGGCCTTCGTGATCGAGCCGGTGTAGTCGCCGTCGGCGTGGGTGAGGGCGGCGGTGACCAGGGCGGTGTTGGGGATGACGTGGACCCAGTGGTGGTCGTGCCCGTACCTGGTGTGGAGCCGGTCCACGACGTCGTCGAAGTCTGCGGTGGTACGGGCGAGTTCGCGGGCGTGGGTGATGGCGTGGGCCAGGCGGGAGTCCTGCGGGATGTGGTCCAGGCCCGTCTGGATCGCCTCGTGTACGTCGGCCTGGCCGGCGGCTGCGGCGGCGATCGTGGCGGCGGCCCACATCGCGCCGTAGACGCCGTTCGCGGTGTGGCTGAGGATCGCGTCGCGGTGGGCCTCCTCGGCGGCGCGGGCGGGGTCGCCGGGGTTGGTCCAGCCGAAGACGTCCGCGCGGATCAGGGCGCCGATCCATTCGCGGAAGGGGTTGCGGTGGGTCGCCGTGTGCGGGGGCTCGACTCCGTCGAGCAGGTTTCGGTAGGCGATGCGTTCGGCGGTGAAGGTCCTGCCGGCGGGGAGTTCGTCGAGCCAGAGCCTGGCCACGTCGGTGGTGGTGAAGGTGTGGCCGTGCGTCTCCAGCAGGCGGAGGCCGAGGAGGGGGTAGTTGAGGTCGTCGTCCTCGGGCATGCCGTCGATGTTCTCGGCGAGGGACGTCGGTCGGCTGCGGCGGTTCCAGGGGTACTGTGCGGCGACCTGGCGGTCGAGGCCGTGTTCGGTGAACCAGGTGGTGAGGGGCCAGTTGCCGGTGCCTTGGGCGAGGGCTCGGATGCCCTCCAGCGGGAGCTTCTCGACGGGCTTTCCGAGGAGGCAGCCGGCTGCGCGGCCCAGCCAGGCCGCGTGCAGGCGCGCTTGCAGCGCGGGGCGGTCGGTGTGCGGTGCGGTGTACGCCCTGGGCGCGGTCCCGCTTCCTGGGGGCTGCGCCCCCAGACCCCCGCTGCGCGCCTGGCGGCGCTCGTCCTCAAACGCCGGACGGGCTTGGTCGGGTGCGGTCGCGCTTCCTGGGGGCTGCGCCCCCAGACCCCTGCTTCGCGCCTGGCGGCGCTTGTCCTCAAACGCCGGACGGGCTTGATGTGCGGCGTCGCCCTCTTCCCCCGGGCGGGCGGGGCGTAGTGCGTCGCGTTCTTCCCCCGGGCGGGCCGGGGACACCGCGTCGCTCTCTCCCCCCGGGCGGGCGGGGCGTAGTGCGTCGCGTTCTTCCCCCGGGCGGGCCGGGGACACCGCGTCGCTCTCTCCCCCCGGGCGGGCGGGGCGTAGTGCGTCGCGTTCTTCCCCCGGGCGGGCCGGGGACACCGCGTCGCTCTCTCCCCCCGGGCGGGCGGGGGACACCGCGTCGCTCTCTTCCTCCAGGCCCGCGGGGGACACCGCGTCGCTCACTTCACCCAGGCCCGCGGGGGACACCGCGGCGGGCGTGTCCGGTTGCGTAGGCTGCGGGCAGGCGTGTCGCAGGGCGGCACGGGTGGGCGCAGCCGGACCGCAGCCATTGGTGCCCGGCTGGACCACGAGCGTCGGGCCGTAGCGCAAGGGGCCCGGGTGCGTCAGCAGCGCGCTGAGTGAGTGCCAGTCCGACGGCTCCGAACCCGACAGGGGCGACCGCAGCGACGCCAGCTCGTCGAGCAGCTCCAGCGCCAGCTGCCGCAGCGCCCGCGGCGCCGGCGAGGGCGACGACCCCGCCCGGGAGGGCGCGAGGTGGCCGCCTGCCGCCAGCCAGCGGGCTTGGAGCGGGGACGCGTCGCGGCCGTCCTGTGCCGCCTGGCGCAGTTCGTGGCCGACGAGGTCCTCCGGCTGGACCCAGGTGAGGCGCAGCATCACACCGCCGCCAGCGCGGCGAAGGCCGCCTCGTGGGCGCGGCGGCGGTCGACGTCCTTCGCGTACACCTCGCGGGCGACCGACGCCAGCGACTCCGCGGGGGTGACGAGGTCGAGGCGGCTCGCGCGGGCCACCTCCGCGGACCAGTCGGCGGGGACCGCCGCCGCGCCGGACAGCGCGCCGACGATCGCGCCGCTCATCGTCGCGATCGAGTCGCAGTCGCGGCCGTAGTTGACCGAACCGAGGACCGATTCGCGGTAGTCGCCCGCGCCGGCGAGGAGCATGCCGAGCGCTACCGGGAGCTCCTCGATGGAGTGGAGCCGGGAGGGGCGGCGCGCGCCCAGGGACGGCTGACGGTACTCCGGACCGACCGTGTCGAAGGGGGCCACCGCCGCGCGGAGCGGGGCCAGGGCCGACTCGAAGTCCGAGTGGGCGGTGGCCGTTTCGCAGACCGCCTCGATCGCCGCGCGCGTGCCGTCCTTCGCCAGCGCCAGCGCGTCCGACACGACGGACGACGGCGTCGCGCCGGGCTTGAACGCCGAGGCGACCGCCGCCGCGAAGACCCCCGCGGCCTCGCGGCCGTACGACGACTGGTGCGCGCCCGCGACGTCGAGCGCCTCCGCGTACGCCGCCCCGGGGTTGCCCGCGTTCACCACGCCGACCGGCGCCATGTACATCGCCGCACCGCAGTTGACGATGTTGCCGACGCCCGCCTCGCGCGGGTCCACATGGCCGTAGTGGATCCGCGCGACGATCCACTTCTCGGCGAGGAAGATGCGCTGCAGAGGCAGCGCCTCCGCCTCCAGCTCCGGAATCCAGCGGGGCGTGCCGATCAGGTCGGGGACGAGGTGGTCCGCGACCGCGTACGCGTCGAGGTGGTCGCGCACCTTCTCGTAGACCCGCACCAGCGCGTGCGTCATCAACGTGTCGTCCGTGACGTGGCCGTCGCCCTTGTGGTACGGGGCGATGGGGCGCGCCGTACGCCACTCGTCCTTGAAGAAGGGCTCGACGATGCCGCGGACGCGGCCCCCGTGCCGCTCGGCGATCGCCTCGGGCGTCCAGCCCTCGACGGGGCCGCCCAGGGCGTCTCCCACGGCCGCGCCGACCAGGCAGCCCGTGGCGCGGTCTTCCAGAGTGGGGGTCGTCATGCGAGGGGTCCTTCCCGGTCGATGAGGTCGATGAGGTCGAGGGAGATGTCGGGGGTGAGGGGTGAGGCCGCCAGATCGTCCGCCAGGTCGACGAGGTCCGTCCCCGCGAGCTGCGGCAGCACGCAGCCCGACAGCCTGCGGCAGGCGTCCCGCCACGAGGCGGGCAGCGCGTCCGAACCGCCCAGCGCGCCGGTGAGCGCGCCGGCGAGGGCGGGCGCCGAGTCGGCGACGCGCGACAGGCAGACCGCCGCCGGCACCGCCTCCGTCACCGCGCCCGCCGCGGCCGTGGCGACCGCGAGGGCGACGGGGACGGTCTCGGCCGCCGCGATGCCGTAGCTGTAGACGTGGTCGACGATCTCGTGTTCGAGGACCGGGACCAGCGCGAAGGCGTTGCCGGGGAGCCCGGGCCGGGTCGCCACCGCCGTACGGCCCAGCTGGACCGCCTGTACGGCGTTGCGCCGGATCTCCGTGCCCTCCGGCAGCTGCTCCAGCGCCGCGTCCACGCAGGCGTCGACCGGTGCCCCGCCCAGCGCCGCCGCGATCGCCGCGGCCATCGCGCGGGCGCCGTAAACCCCGTCGCCGTCCTGGGTGTAGCGGGCGTCGAACTCCGCCAGTTCGGCGGCGGAGGCCGGATCGCCGGGGTGGACCACGGCGAGCACCGCCGCGCGGACGCACGCCGCGTCGTCGAAGTAGTGCGGGTTGTCGTGGCCGGTGGCCGGCGGCCGCAGCCCCGCGGCGAGATTGCCCAGCCCGGCCCGTACGGAGATCCGCGCCCGCAGCGGGATCTTCGCCGACTCGATCTCGTCGGCGCGACCGGCCGCCGCGGCCACCTCGTCCGCGAGGCCGTTCCAGGCGAGGGTGAGTGCGGAGCGCACCCGCTGGTGGGCGGGCAGGTCGCTGAGCCGCGCGGACGCGGCGGAGAGCACCGCCTGCGCGGTGAACGCCGCCCACTCCGCGTCGTCGGACGGCCCGAGCCGCAGCGGCTCGGGTGGCTGGTTGAGCGCGATCGGCACGGGCAGCGTGGTCGTCGCGCTCTGCTCGGCGAACGTGTCCAGCTCCCGCGTCAGCCGCCGGGTCCAGTCGGGCAGCCGCGCCGCGCGGTGCCGGCCGGCCGGCCAGCCCGCCGCGTCGCCCGCCGCCAGGCCCAGCAGCAGTCCCTCGATACGGCGTACGTCGTCCACCGTGTCGGGGGCGGCGAATGCGGCGGAGGTCATGAGGCGGCCTTCCGTTCGGCCGGGGTCAGCCGGTCGGCGATCGTGAGGATGTGGTGGCCGGCCATCGACGGCAGGCAGCTGCCCCGGACCGGGCCGATGGCCGACGCCCACTCCGCCGGGATCGCCTCCTCGCCGCGCAGCCCCCCGGCCAGGGCGCCCGCCACGGCCGCGGTGGTGTCGGCGTCGCGGCCCATGTTCACGGCCGTCAGGACGGAGGCGGGGAAATCGCCGCGGGCGGCCATGAACGCGCCGAACGCCAGCCCCACCGCCTCGGGGGCGAGGTCCGTCCACGGATACCCGCCGATGACGACCGCCGAGCGGATCGTCCGCTCGGTGGACAGCGGCGTACGGTCCGGGTCGAACAGCGCGCGCCGCGCCGCGGAGACCGCCCGGTGCAGCGAGCGGGCGGTCCAGGAGTCGTCCGGGATCACCGAGAGCGCCGCCTGGACGACGGCCTCCGGGGAGTCGGAGACCACCGCCGCGGCGACCCCCGCCGCCACCGCCCGGCCGCCGTGGATGCCCTCGCCGTCGTGCGACACCGTGCCGTCGATCGACACCAGCCGGGCCGCCTCCGCCGGCCGCCCCGCCGCGTACACCCCGAACGGCGCGGCCCGCATCGCGAGCCCGTCGCTCCACGCGTGCCGGTGCTGCGCGGTGATCGGCGCGGCCAGCCCCCGCCGCAGGTTCTCCAGCGTGCCCCGCTCGCTGAAGCCCGCCCCCCGGAACGGGCCCTCGTCCAGATCGGCGATCCAGGTGTGCCAGGCGGCCTCGACGTGCTCGACGGTCAGCGCCGAGCCGTGCTCCGCCAGCAGCAGCCCGGAGAAGATGGCGTACTCGGTGTCGTCCGTCCCGGCCGGATCGTCCGACACGAAGCCCTCGATACGCCCCCAGCGCTTGCGGATCTGGGAGGGCTTCAGATTCTCGGCGGGCGCCCCCAGGGCGTCGCCGACGGCGAGCCCGAGGAGGGCGCCGCGGGCCCGCGAGCGCGGGTCGAGGGCGGCGCCGGCGCCCGGCACGGGGCGCAGCCGGGTACGGGTCGCCACGCCCTGTGCCGGCGGGTCCCCGGGGACGGGGAGGGGGCTTGCGGTGCTCATCGTGCTGTTCGTGCTCGTTTCGGTGGTCGTGGATGCCGAAGGCCACGGCGGTGCGCCGGGGCGTGGGGGGCGCGGCGTCGCCCGGTATTCGGCGGCCGAAGACCGTCGCGGCGCTGGGAAGGGGGTCGTATACGTTCCGGGGCACCCCCGCTGCGTTCCGGGGCACCCCCGCTGCGTTCCGGGGCACCCCCGCCACGTTCCGGGGCACCCCCGCCCGCTCGGCGATCCCGACGACCGTCGGCGTTCCTCCCGAACCTCTGTCAGCAGCCACCGTCGCCCTTTCGCGTGCGGTCGAGCGCCTCGCTTGCAGACGTTTGCGCGGAAACGTTTACAGATGTTGCGGTGACGTTTCCTCTGGCGCCCATGGTGTGCGATCCGCATCTCCGGCGCAGGGCCGCCACGCCCTGTACGGGACGTTCCGGAAGGGGACACAGCGGCGCGGACCGGCGGATTCCGACCGCTCGGGCCGCGGGTAAGTACGGCCTGCCTTGCTGGCGCGAAGGCGTGACGCGTGCCTACCGTCGAGGTGAGAGGCGGTCCGCACGGGCCTGCCGGGTCCGTTACGGGCCTCCTGGGGGAAGGGAGCGGCACATCCATGAGCGCGACTGCTACGCAGGGGGTGGCCGAAGTGCACGGCCATACCCACCGCGATGTGAACGGCGGCTGGCTGCGGCCGGCGGTCTTCGGCGCGATGGACGGCCTCGTCTCCAACCTCGCCCTGATCACCGGCGTCGCGGGCGGCTCGGTCTCCGCGCAGACCATCGCCATCACGGGCCTCGCGGGCCTCGCCGCGGGCGCGTTCTCGATGGCCGCGGGCGAGTACACCTCGGTGGCCTCCCAGCGGGAGCTGGTGCTGGCGGAACTCGACGTCGAACGGCTGGAGTTGCACCGTAACCCCAAGGAGGAGCTGCAGGAGCTGACGGACCTGTACGTCTCCCGGGGCGTCGATCCGCAGCTCGCCGCCCGGGTGGCCGCGCAGCTGATGAAGGACCCGGACCAGGCCCTGGAGATACACGCCCGCGAGGAGCTGGGCGTCGACCCCTCCGACCTGCCGTCACCCACGGTGGCCGCGCTCTCGTCCTTCGGCTCCTTCGCCCTGGGCGCCCTGCTCCCCGTCCTGCCCTACCTGCTGGGCGCCACGTCCCTGTGGCCGGCGGTGCTGCTCGCCCTGGCGGGCCTGTTCGTCTGCGGTGCGGTGGTCTCGCGCGTGACGACCCGCACCTGGTGGTACGGCGGCCTCCGCCAGCTCGTGCTGGGTGGCGCGGCGGCGGCGGTGACGTACGGGCTGGGCAGCCTCTTCGACGCGGCGATCGGGTAGCCGGAGACCGGGGTGTCTCACATGCTGGACCGTCGCCGGTGTGATCCGCGTCCTGCCGCCCGCCGCGAAAGGAGACGATCGCCGTCAACCGCACAAATCGGGTCTTGCGCACACGGGGCACCGGCGGTTTTCTATTACCACCGGGTTTCGCGATGGACATCCCCGGGCATGTGTCGAAAGCACCGCGGGCAGAGCGGCCCGTGTTCTGTGCTGCCGGAACGGCTCGCGACCCGGGTCCTCCGCACCTCTCGTGAACATGCCCGTTGTCCGCATACTGGACTGAGATTCCCGCTTTTCGAGAAGCGGCCCATCATGTAACCTGCACGAAAATTTTCTGGAACGCAGAGGGCCAAAGTCGTCCCTCGGCACTCGATTGCCACGACGACGACGGGAGAGCCGATGCGCTCAGCATTCATGGCGGCCCACCCTGCCAAGCAGGGGCTGTACGACCCCCGGAACGAGCATGACGCCTGCGGCGTCGGCTTCGTGGCCACCCTGACTGGTGAGGCGAGCCACGGGCTCGTCGAGCAGGCCCTCACCGTGCTGCGCAACCTCGAGCACCGCGGCGCCACCGGCTCCGACCCGGACGTGGGCGACGGCGCGGGCATCCTCGTCCAGATGCCGGACACCTTCTTCCGCGAGGTGACCGGATTCGACCTCCCCGAGGCCGGCGCGTACGCCGCGGGCACCGCGTTCCTGCCCGCCGACGAGGACGCCGCCGCCGAGGCCGTCCGCCGCATCGAGGCCGTCGCCGCCGAGGAGAAGCTCACCGTCCTGGGCTGGCGCGAGGTGCCCGTCGCCCCGCAGCTGCTCGGCGCGGGCGCCCGCGCGACGATGCCGGCGTTCCGCCAGCTGTTCGTCTCCGACCCGGCCGGGGCCACGGGCATCGCCCTGGACCGCAAGGCGTTCGTGCTGCGCAAGCGCGCCGAGCGCGAGGTCGAGGTGTACTTCCCGTCGCTGTCCGCGCGGACCGTCGTCTACAAGGGCATGCTGACCACCGGCCAGCTCGAGCCCTTCTTCCCGGACCTGTCCGACCGCCGGTTCGCCACCGCCATCGCGGTCGTGCACTCCCGGTTCTCCACCAACACCTTCCCGAGCTGGCCGCTGGCCCACCCGTACCGGTTCGTCGCCCACAACGGCGAGATCAACACGGTGATGGGCAACCGCAACTGGATGCGCGCCCGCGAGTCCCAGCTGGTGAGCGAAGCCTTCGGCGAGGGCGACCTCGACCGCATCTTCCCGGTCTGCACACCGGACGCCTCCGACACCGCCTCCTTCGACGAGGTGCTGGAGCTGCTGCACCTGGGCGGCCGGTCGCTGCCGCACGCGATGCTGATGATGATCCCGGAGGCGTGGGAGAACCACCCCTCCATGGAGCCGGCCCGCCGCGCCTTCTACCAGTACCACGCCACCCTGATGGAGCCCTGGGACGGCCCCGCGGGCGTCTCCTTCACCGACGGCACCCTCGTCGGCGCGGTCCTGGACCGCAACGGCCTGCGCCCCGGCCGCTACTGGGTCACCGACGAGGGCCTCGTCGTGCTGGCCTCCGAGGTCGGCGTGCTGGACATCGACCCCGCCAGGGTCGTCCGCAAGGGCCGGCTGCAGCCCGGGAAGATGTTCCTCGTCGACACCGCGCAGCACCGCATCATCGAGGACGACGAGATCAAGGCCACCCTGGCCGCCGAGCACCCCTACCAGGACTGGCTGGAGGCCGGCCTGATCGAGCTGGGGGATCTGCCGGAGCGCGAGCACATCGTGCACACGCACGCCTCCGTCACCCGCCGCCAGCAGACCTTCGGCTACACCGAGGAGGAGCTGCGCGTCCTGATCGCGCCGATGGCGAAGGCCGGCGCGGAGCCGATCGGCTCGATGGGCACCGACTCGCCGATCGCCGCGCTCTCCTCCCGGCCGCGGCTGCTGTTCGACTACTTCACCCAGCTGTTCGCGCAGGTCACCAACCCGCCGCTGGACGCCATCCGCGAGGAGCTCGTCACCTCGCTGACCTCGCCGCTGGGCCCGGGCAGCAATCTGCTCGACCCGTCCCCGGCGTCCTGTCGCAGCGTCACCCTGCCCTTCCCGGTGATCGACAACGACGAGCTGGCCAAGCTCATCCACATCAACGCCGACGGCGACATGCCGGGCTTCAAGTCCGTCACCCTCTCCGGCCTGTACCGGGTCGGCGGCGGCGGCGACGCCCTGGCCGCGCGCCTGGAGGAGATCTGCGCCGAGGCCGACGCCGCCATCGAGGCCGGTGCGCGGCTGATCGTCCTCTCCGACCGGCACTCGGACGCCGAGCACGCCCCGATCCCGTCGCTGCTGCTCACCTCCGCCGTCCACCACCACCTCATCCGCACCAAGCAGCGCACGCACGTCGGCCTGCTGATCGAGGCCGGCGACGTCCGCGAGGTGCACCACGTCGCCCTGCTCATCGGCTACGGCGCGGCGGCCGTGAACCCGTACCTGGCGATGGAGTCGGTGGAGGACCTGGTCCGCGCGGGCACGTTCATCCAGGGCATCGACGCGCAGGACGCCATCCGCAACCTGATCTACGCCCTCGGCAAGGGCGTGCTGAAGGTGATGTCCAAGATGGGCATCTCCACCGTCGCCTCCTACCGCGGCGCGCAGGTCTTCGAGGCCGTCGGCCTGGACGACGACTTCGCCGACACCTACTTCCACGGCACGGCGACGAAGATCTCCGGCGTCGGTATCGACGTGATCGCCAAGGAGGTCGCCGCCCGGCACGCCAAGGCGTACCCCGCCTCCGGCATCGCCCCGGCCCACCGCGACCTGGAGATCGGCGGCGAGTACCAGTGGCGCCGCGAGGGCGAGCCGCACCTGTTCGACCCGGAGACGGTCTTCCGCCTCCAGCACGCGACGCGCACCCGCCGCTACGACATCTTCAAGCAGTACACCCAGCGGGTGGACGAGCAGTCCGAGCGGCTGATGACGCTGCGCGGCCTGTTCGGCTTCGCCGAGGGCCGTACGCCGGTGCCACTGGAGGAGGTCGAGCCGGTCTCCGCGATCGTCCGGCGCTTCTCCACCGGCGCCATGTCGTACGGCTCCATCTCCCGCGAGGCGCACGAGACCCTCGCCATCGCCATGAACCAGCTGGGCGCCAAGTCCAACACCGGTGAGGGCGGCGAGGACCCGGACCGGCTGTACGACCCGGCGCGCCGCTCCGCGATCAAGCAGGTGGCCTCCGGCCGCTTCGGTGTGACGTCCGAGTACCTGGTCAACGCCGACGACATCCAGATCAAGATGGCGCAGGGCGCCAAGCCCGGCGAGGGCGGCCAGCTGCCCGGCCCGAAGGTCTACCCGTGGGTGGCGAAGACCCGGCACTCCACGCCCGGCGTGGGGCTCATCTCCCCGCCGCCGCACCACGACATCTACTCCATCGAGGATCTGGCCCAGCTGATCCACGACCTGAAGAACGCCAACCCGGCCGCCCGGATCCACGTGAAGCTGGTCTCCGAGGTCGGCGTCGGCACGGTCGCCGCGGGTGTGTCCAAGGCGCACGCGGACGTCGTGCTGATCTCCGGCCACGACGGCGGCACCGGCGCCTCGCCGCTGACCTCGCTGAAGCACGCGGGCGGCCCCTGGGAGCTGGGCCTGGCCGAGACGCAGCAGACGCTGCTGCTCAACGGGCTGCGCGACCGGATCGTGGTGCAGACCGACGGCCAGCTGAAGACCGGCCGCGACGTGGTCGTCGCCGCCCTGCTGGGCGCCGAGGAGTACGGCTTCGCCACCGCGCCGCTGGTCGTCTCCGGCTGCGTGATGATGCGCGTCTGCCACCTCGACACCTGCCCGGTCGGCATCGCCACCCAGAACCCGGTGCTGCGCGAGCGCTTCACCGGCAAGGCGGAGTTCGTGGTGAACTTCTTCGAGTTCATCGCCGAGGAGGTCCGCGAGCTGCTCGCGGAGCTGGGCTTCCGCTCCCTGGACGAGGCGATCGGCCACGCCGAGGTGCTCGACGTCTCGCGCGCCGTGAACCACTGGAAGGCCCGCGGCTTCGACCTGGCCCCGCTGCTGCACGTGCCGGAGCTGCCCCAGGGCGCCGTGCGCCACCAGATCACCACCCAGGACCACGGCCTGGAGAAGGCCCTGGACAACGAGCTGATCAAGCTCGCCGCCGACGCCCTCGCGGCGCCGTCGGCCGAGGCCGCCCAGCCGGTCCGCGGCCAGGTCGCCATCCGCAACATCAACCGCACCGTCGGTACCATGCTCGGCCACGAGGTGACCAAGCGGTTCGGCGGCGCCGGACTGCCCGCCGACACGATCGACTTCACCTTCACCGGCTCCGCCGGCCAGTCCTTCGGCGCCTTCGTCCCGCGCGGCATCACGCTGCGCCTGGAGGGCGACGCGAACGACTACGTCGGCAAGGGCCTGTCCGGCGGGCGGGTCGTCGTCCGCCCGGACCGGGGCGCCGAGCACCTCGCCGAGTTCAGCGTCATCGCGGGCAACACCCTCGCGTACGGCGCGACCGGCGGCGAGATCTTCCTGCGCGGCCGTACGGGCGAACGCTTCTGCGTCCGCAACTCCGGCGCGCTGGTCGTCGCCGAGGGCACCGGCGACCACGGCTGCGAGTACATGACCGGCGGCACCGCGGTCGTGCTCGGCCCGACGGGCCGCAACTTCGCGGCCGGCATGTCGGGCGGTACGGCGTACGTCGTCGACCTGGACCCGGACAACGTCAACGCCGGGAACCTGGACGCCGTCGCACCCCTGGACGACGCCGACCGGCAGTGGCTGCACGACGTGGTGCGCCGCCACCAGGAGGAGACCGGTTCGACCGTCGCCGCCGCGCTGCTCGCGGACTGGTCCACGGCCGTGGAGCGGTTCAGCAAGGTCCTCCCCACCACGTACAAGAACGTGCTCGCCGCCAAGGACGCCGCCGAGCGGGCCGGCCTCACCGAGACCGAGACCCACGAGAAGATGATGGAGGCGGCGATCAATGGCTGACCCGAAGGGCTTTCTCACCACCGGCCGCGAGGTCGCGAAGACCCGCCCCGTCGGCGAGCGCGTCAAGGACTGGAACGAGGTCTACGTCCCCGGCTCCCTGCTGCCCGTCATCAGCAAGCAGGCCGGCCGCTGCATGGACTGCGGCATCCCGTTCTGCCACAACGGCTGCCCGCTGGGGAACCTGATCCCCGAGTGGAACGACTACGCCTACCGGGAGGACTGGCAGGCCGCCTCCGAGCGGCTGCACGCCACCAACAACTTCCCGGAGTTCACCGGCCGGCTCTGCCCCGCGCCCTGCGAGTCGGCGTGCGTGCTGGGCATCAGCCAGCCGGCGGTGACCATCAAGAACGTCGAGGTCACCATCATCGACAAGGCGTGGGACTCCGGTGACGTCACGCCCCAGCCGCCGGAGCGGCTGTCCGGCAAGACGGTCGCGGTGATCGGCTCCGGCCCGGCGGGCCTGGCCGCCGCCCAGCAGCTGACGCGGGCGGGCCACACGGTGGCGGTGTACGAGCGGGCGGACCGCATCGGCGGGCTGCTGCGCTACGGCATCCCCGAGTTCAAGATGGAGAAGCGGCACATCAACCGCCGTATCGAGCAGATGCGGGCGGAGGGCACGAAGTTCCGCACCGGCATCGAGATCGGCCGCGACCTCGACGCCCGCCAGCTGAAGAAGCGCTACGACGCGGTGGTCATCGCCGCCGGTGCCACGACCGCCCGCGACCTGCCCGTCCCCGGACGGGAGCTGACGGGCGTGTACCAGGCGATGGAGTACCTGCCGCTGGCCAACAAGGTGCAGGAGGGCGACTACGTCGTCTCGCCGGTCTCCGCCGAGGGCAAGCACGTCGTCGTGATCGGCGGCGGCGACACCGGCGCGGACTGCGTCGGCACCGCGCACCGGCAGGGGGCGGCCTCCGTCACCCAGCTGGAGATCATGCCGCGGCCCTCCGAGGAGCGCCCCGGGCACCAGCCGTGGCCGACGTTCCCCATGACGTACAAGGTCACCTCGGCGCACGAGGAGGGCGGCGAGCGGGTCTACGCCGTCTCCACGACGCACTTCGAGGGGGACGCCGACGGCCGGGTCCAGTTCCTGCACCTGGTCGAGGTCGAGTTCAAGGACGGCGGGTTCGAGCAGGTGCCCGGGACCGAGCGGAAGATCCCGGCGCAGCTCGTCACGCTGGCCATGGGCTTCACCGGCGTCGACCGGGAGAACGGCCTGGTGGAGCAGTTTGGCCTGGACCTGGACGCGCGGGGTAATGTGGCGCGGAACGCCGACTTCGAGACGAACGTCCCCGGCGTCTTCGTCGCCGGTGACGCCGGGCGCGGCCAGTCGCTCATCGTCTGGGCGATCGCCGAGGGCCGCTCGGCGGCACGCGGAGTCGACCGCCGCCTGACGGGCGCGAGCGCGCTCCCGGCGCCCATCAAGCCGACGGACCGCGCGCTGACGGCCTGACCCGGCTCCCCGATCCGACGGGCACGCGGCCCGTCCCTGATCGCCGCACAACGGCGTGCGGTCGTCACAACTACGGCGCCTGCTGTCCCCGACCGGTTAGCAGGCGCCGTGGTATTTCCCGCGGCCTTCCTCCAACGCGCGTCAGGCCGGTGCGGGCGTGGGGGCGGGCGCCGGATCGGGGTCGGGGGCCGGGGACGGTACGGGGGCCGGCTCCGGCTCCGGGTCGTCGTCCGCGAGCTCGCGCGGGAGCATCCGGGCCACCTGCCGCAGGTCCGCGATGGCCTCGTCGATGTCGCCGCGCAGCACCCGGAAGATCTCGGGCGGCGCCGGATGCCCCGGCGTCCCGTTCCCGTCCTCGCCCGCGAACCGCCGCGCCCGCTCCTGTGCGGCCAGCAGATAGTCCATGGCGGTCACGACGTACCCGTTGACCGGGTGCGCCACATAGCGGGCCAGCATCATGTCCAGCGTGCGGGACGCGTGGTGCAGGTCCTGCGTCAGCACCGTGAACAGGTCCACGTCCCAGGCCCACCCGGAGCCGTCGGGCCGCTGGCCGTCCAGCCACAGCGCGACCTCGCGCCGGCGCCCCAGCGCCGCCCGCACGTTCCGCCGCACCTGCAGCAGCCGCGCGTGCGCGTACTCGGACGGCAGGGTGTGGACCGGCCCCGGATCCAGGTCGAGGGACCGGCGCAGGGCCACCAGATTGGCCCGGGACTGGTCGATGTCGTCGAGGGTCACCCGCAGCAGCCCGAGGTTGCGGTCGAACTCCGGCTCCCGGCACTGCAGGTCGTGGTACTCCGCGAGCCGCTCGGCCGCGGCGGCGATGTTCCGCTCCGTCAGCGCGATGTGCTCGGTCGCGCCCTGGTCGCGCAGCAGCTCCAGCGCGCGCTGGCCGCGGGGCCGGGTGAACGCCTTGGCGAAGCAGAAGCCGGCCAGCGAGAAGAGGGACCCGATGACGAAGTCCTTCTCCTGCTTGTAGATGTCCTGAAGGTTCTCCGCGGCGATGACGCAGACGACCGCCACCACGACCAGTCCGGCGACGGCCCAGGCCCACTGGCCCCGGCCGACCGCGTGCCGTGCGTGCGGCGGAGCCGGTCGCGCTCCTAAACCGTCGTTGACCTGAGCCATGTGTCCCCCCGTGGTGCGACGCCGGACGCACCAGGTTTCCGACCCGTCCCGGCCGTGTCAAGGCGGGGCGGGAGGCGGCCCGTGAGAGCACATGTGCAGTAGCACACACTGTCGGCACCATTGGTTGAACAAATGGCTAATACAACGTTTCCGCAACCTCCGCCCGGAGATCCTTGACCCATCCCTTACCCGCTTCGTAGCGTCCATGTGGTCTAGACAACGGTGTAGGACATTTTGTGACTGGGAGCGGTCCATGCGGAAGATCGTCATAGGCGCGGTTGCTGTCGCCATGACCATGGGACTCGCTGCTTGCGGCAGCGATGACGGCGGTTCGGACAAGGGTGGCAGCGCCCTCGACGGCAAGGGCAAGACCCTCAAGGTCTGGATCATGGAGGGGACCAACCCCAACGCGAAGCCCTTCTTCGACGAGCTGAACGCCGCCTTCGAGAAGAAGACCGGCGCGAAGGTGAAGGTCGAGTTCCAGCAGTGGAAGTCGGCGCAGACGAAGTTCACGACTGCGATCGAGGGCGGCGCGGACCAGGTTCCGGACGTCGCCGAGGTCGGCACCACCTGGGTGCCGCAGTTCGCCAAGACCGGCGCTCTGGTCGACGTGACCGGCGAGGTCAAGGAAGCCGGTCTGGACAGTGACCTCGTCGAGGGCCTGAAGGACGCGGGCACCCTGGACGGCAAGCAGTACGGCATGCCGTGGTACGCCGGTGTGCGCAGCATCGTGTACCGCAAGGACATCTTCGAGAAGCACGGTCTGAAGGCCCCGACCACCTGGGCGGAGCTCGAGGCGACGGCCAAGACCCTGCAGAAGGAAGAGCCCGGGATGATCGCCTTCCCGGTGGCCGGCGGTGCGGAGATGTTCGCGGCGCCGTTCGTCTGGGGCGGCGGCGGCCAGCTCGCCGTCGAGGAGGGCGGCACGTGGAAGTCCGCCATCAACTCCCCGGAGTCCGTGAAGGGCATCGAGTTCTACACGGGCCTCGCCACCAAGGACAAGGTCTCCCCGGCCAAGGCCACCACCTGGACCGAGGCCGAAGTCAAGGACGAGTTCGTCAAGGGGAAGGTCGCCATGACCATCTCCGGCAACTGGACCCCGAAGGCGTTCATCGAGGCCAACAAGGACCTCGACGGCAAGCTCGCCGCCATCCCGATCCCGGGTGAGACCGGCGGTGTCAGCAAGTCCTTCCTGGGCGGTTCGTACCTCTCCACGTTCAACGGCCACAACAAGGAGCTGGCCTGGGAGTACGTGAAGATGGCGACCACCGGTGAGTTCGCCGCCAAGTGGGCCGAGCAGACCAACTACTTCCCCGGCACCAACTCCGGCGTCCAGGCCATCGCCGACAAGAAGGACCCGCTGGTCGAGCCCTTCGCCAAGCAGATGATCGAGGGCGGCGCCACGGTCCCGAAGACCCCGGCGTACGGCGAGATCCAGGCGACCCAGGTCGTCACCAAGATGGTCCAGTCGATCCTCAAGGGCGAGGCATCCGTCCAGGAGGCCGCCGACAAGGCCGCCGAGGAGATGGACGCGGCGTTCGCCAAGTCCGAGTGACCAGGTAGTACCCGAGCACCGCACGGAAAGACACCCCTTTACGTGGCTGAAGAAACGCTCACGGCCGAGGCCGCGCCGGCTCCCACCCAGGAGCCGGCGCGGCCCCGCCGCACGGAGTCAGAGAAGGCGCTGCGCAAGAAGCGCCTCATAGCCGTCACCCGGCCGTGGCTGCTGCTCACGCCCGCACTGGCGGTCCTCGCCGGTCTGCTGCTGTGGCCGCTGATCCAGGTCGTCAAGCTGTCGTTCCAGGACTACCAGTCCGGGTTCGGCGGCGGCACCGCCGTCTGGAACGGCGTGGAGAACTACAGAAAGCTGCTGAGCGATCCGCTGCTGTGGAAGACGGCGCTGCCCAACACGCTGTTCTTCGCGATCGCGTGCGTGCTGCTCACCGTGGCGCTGGGCACGCTCGTCGCCCTGCTGCTCAACCGGCTCGGCGCGTTCTGGAAGTACACCGTCTCGACGGCGATCATGGCCGCCTGGGCGATGCCCGCCGTCACCGGCACGTATGTGTGGGTGTGGCTCTTCGCCGCCGAGGACGGCCTGTTCAGCCGGCTCGCGGGCGCCGCGGGCCTGATCGACCCGGCGAACACCAACTGGTTCACCGAGCGGCTGTCCTTCTACGCCATCGCCACCGTCAACGTCGTCCACCACGGCTTCCCGTTCGTGGCGGTCACCGTGCTGGCCGGTCTGGTGACGATCCCCAAGGAGCTGTACGAGGCCGCCATGCTGGACGGCGCGAACGCCTGGCAGCGCTTCTGGAAGGTCACCGTCCCCAGCATCAAGCCGGTGTTCATGGTGGTGACCATCCTCTCCACCATCTGGGACTTCAAGGTCTTCACGCAGATCTATCTGATGCCCGGCGGCAACGGCTCCCAGGAGGAGGTCTACAACCTGGGTGTCTGGTCCTACGTCAAGGCGTTCGCCGGCAAGGACTACGACATGGGCGCCGCGATCGCCGTACTGCTGACCCTGATCCTCGTGGTGATCACCATCACGTACATCCGGGCCCTGTTCAAGGAGGGCGACGAACTGTGAGCGCAGCCACCCTGCGGGCCCGCGTCGGCCTGCCCATAGCAGTGACGGCCCTGCTGGTCTTCACCCTGCTGCCCGTCTACTGGATGGTCAGCACCGCCATCGACCCCGACGCGAGCAACCGGGGCTACGACCCGCTGCCCGGCGGGTTCACGATGGACCACTTCTCCACCGTCTTCGACGAGGGCAACTTCGGCCGGTTCCTGACGAACTCGCTGATCGTCGGCTTCGGCACGATCGTCGTCGCCGGCCTGATCGCCCTGCTGGCGGCGGTGGCCGTGGCCCGCTTCAAGTTCAAGTTCCGCACCTCGGTGCTGATCATGATCCTGATCGTGCAGATGGTGCCGCTGGAGGCACTGGTCATCCCGCTCTTCCTGCAGATGCGCGATCTGGAGCTGCTGAACAGCCTGCTGGGCCTGACCATCGTCTACATCGCGCTGTCCCTGCCGTTCGCGGTCTGGACGCTGCGCGGCTTCGTCGCCACCGTGCCCAAGGAGGTCGAGGAGGCGGCGTACATGGACGGCTGCTCCTGGCCGCGGATGTTCTGGTCGGTACTGCTGCCGCTGGTGGCGCCCGGTCTGGTCGCGACGAGCGTGTTCGCGTTCATCACGGCCTGGAACGAGTTCATCTTCGCGTACGTCTTCATGCAGGACAGCTCGAAGTACACCGCGGCCGTGGGCATCCAGCAGTTCTTCGGCGAGAACTCCACCGACTGGGGTCCGGTCATGGCCGCCTCCACGCTGGTGACCCTGCCGGTGCTGATCTTCTTCGTCATCGTCCAGCGCCGCCTCGCCTCGGGCCTCGCGGCGGGGGCGGTCAAGGGCTGAGCGCCCGTATCACGCGGGTCGCGAAAGGCCCTCGCACACTCCGTGTGCGAGGGCCTTCGTGTTCTTGCGGCGCGGGGAGGCGTCCTACGGCGTCAGCGCCGCCGTCTTCGCCATCGTCGCGACGACGATCGCCACCAGGACCAGCGCGGGCCCGGCGATGTGCAGCACCTTGCGGTGCTGCTGCGGGGTGTAGGCGTAGGCGTACGCCACCGCGCTGCCGGCCAGCAGGCCGCCGAGGTGGCCCTCCCAGGAGGCGAAGCCCGCCGAGATCACCAGCCAGACCAGGCCCGTCACCAGGAACTGGGTGTCCGGGCGGCCGACGCGCCGGGTCATCAGGTAGTACGCGCCGATGAGGCCGAAGATCGCGCCGGAGGCGCCGTAGGTGAACACCTCGGGCGAGACGATGTACGGCACCACCGAGCCGCCGAGGGCGGCGACGACGTACAGCACCACGAAGCGCAGGTGCCCGAGCCCCTGCTCCACCACGCGCCCCAGCATCCACAGCATGTACATGTTGAACAGGATGTGCAGGACGCTGATGCCCTCACCGGGCTGCGCGTGCAGGAAGGCGCCGGTGATCATCCGGTACCACTCGCCGTTGACGATGCCGTCGGACGGGTCGACGATCTGGAAGCCGCCCGCGTACTCGCGCACCCCGCCCCAGTCGGCGAACCGGTAGACGAACTCGTCGCCCCCGGCGATCTCCGCGATGTAGACGAGGACGTTCAGCGCGATCAGCGTGTACGTCACCCACGGCACGAAGTTCTGCCGGATCGTCGCCCCGAACGCCGTCTGCGCGTGCCGCACCTCCCGGTTGCCCTCGTTCACGCACTCCGGGCACTGGAAGCCGACCGCCGCCGAGCGCATGCAGTCGGGGCAGATGTAGCGGTCGCAGCGCGTGCACCGGACATGGGTCTCCCGCCCCGGGTGCCGGTAGCAGACCGGCGGTGCCGCCTGGCCGTCCTCGGGGGTGGGCGTGCTGCTGGCTTCCATCGTCGAACCGGCTCCTTTGGGTCGTCTCGCCGCTCAGGTGTCGCAGTCCAGTACCGTGCGGCACAGCGTGCACCGTGCCCGCACCCGTCCCTGCACCGGGACCCTGATGCGCTGGTGGCACACGGGGCACGGGAAGGATACGCGCAGGGGGGAACGCCCTTCGAAGGCGTATCCGTCCTCGGGTGCCGAGGTGGTCGTCGCGACGCCGCCGCCCGCCCCGGCGAACAGCTCCCGCGCGTGCCGCCGGTCGCGCGCGTAGCGCCGCCGCCCCGCCCAGCCGCCCGCGGCCAGCGGCGGCCGCTCCGCGTCGCGGCGGGCGCGGGCCAGGCCCCGGGTGTAGGCGGTGTAGCCCTGCGGGCTGGTGAACCACGTCTCCGGGCTCTCCCCGAAGGCGAGCGCGCGCTTGGCGACGACGTAGCCGTACTCCTCGGGTGTCAGATAGCCCAGCTTCTGCGAGGTGCCCTGGCTCTCCCGGTACGCGTCGAGCAGCAGCCAGCCCGCGCCGAGGTACGCGGCGGCGGTGTCGGTGAGGATCTCGTTGTCGCGGGTGCCCTCGAAGGCCAGGCCCAGCCGGTGCAGCCAGACGTGCGTGACCTCGTGGGCCAGGGCGGCGCCGATGTCGCGGCGGTGGTGGCGGAAGCGGGTGTTCAGCTCGATGAAGTACTCCGGGCCGGCGGCCAGCTCCACGCTCGCGGCGTGCGTCATCTCGCGGAAGCTGACGATCATCCGGGCGTCCGGCAGCCGCAGCTGCTGCACCATGACGCGGGCGACCCGCTGCACGCCCAGATAGAGGTCGTCGGCGTCCGAGAACGCGACATCGCCCGCGGTCACGCTGAGCGGGTGGTCGCGGTGCAGGGTGCCGGACTCGAGCCGTCTGTACAGGGCCGTGAGCGCCCGGTGCACGGTGGGCAGGTGCGGGAAGCCGTGCTCGATGTCGTGGTCCACGGCCACCCCCAGGATCGACGCCCTTGAGCTCCAGGGTACGGGGGGCCGGGGCGGCGGTGACCGGTCCCGTCGTACGGTCCCGCCGGTCGCGGGCGGTGCCCCTGCCGGGTTGGCCGCCGTACGACGTAGGCTCGGCCGGTATGAGCCCCCATATCGCCACGAACACCCGGGTGGGACTGGACGAGCTGCTCGACTTCGTCCGCCCCCGCCACCGCGGCATCCTCCTCACCCGCCGTGCCGACGGCTCCGCCCAGGGATCCCCGCTGACCTGCGGCGTGGACGACTCCGGCCGGATCGTCGTCTCGACGTACCCGGAGCGCGCCAAGACCCGCAACGCCCGCCGCGACCCGCGGGTGGGCATCATCGTGCTGTCCGACGAGTGGAACGGCCCGTGGGTGCAGGTCGACGGCGTCGCGGACGTGGTCGACGCGGCCGACGACGTGGAGCCGTTCGTCGAGTACTACCGCAACATCGCGGGCGAGCACCCCGACTGGGCGGAGTACCGCGCCGCGATGCTCAAACAGGGCAAGTCCCTGATCCGCATCACCCCGGAGCGCTGGGGCCCGGTCGCCACGGGCGGCTTCCCGGCGCGGCTGGCCGAGGGCGACTGAGTCGGGCGGGCGTCGGCTGAGGGTGCGGGAGCGCTCCAACACCCTTTCCTGTTCGACCTCTTGACGCACTACGTCTCCTGCGCGACGCTTTGCGTCAAATTCCTGGATGCTCAGTCACCCGCACACCGCCGTCCATGATTGGGAGCGCTCCCATGAGACCCCGGATACGCGCACTCCTCACCGCCGCCGCAGCACTCGGCCTCACCCTCGCGGTACCCACCGTCGACGCCCACTCCGCGGGCGGGTTCTACGTCCCGCCCGCCAACCCCGACGCGTACCGGCAGATAGCCGGGCTGCTGCGGCAGGGCGACCTCGCCGACGCGTCGAAGATCGCCGCCATGGTCCGTACCCCGCAGGCAGTCTGGTACGGCGACCAGACCCCGGCCGAGGTCCGCCGGGCCGTGGCCGCCACCACCCGCGACGCCGCGCGCAAGGGCACGCTGCCCGTGCTCGCCCTGTACAACGTGCCGGGGCGCGACTGCGCCAACTACTCCGCCGGCGGGGCGGCCGACACCGCCGAGTACACCGCCTGGATCGACGCCGTCGCCGCCGGGATCGGCTCCCGGCCCGCCCTGGTGATCCTGGAGCCCGACTCCCTCGCCCTCACCCCGGCCGACTGCGGGCAGGACGACGCGCAGCAGACCCTGACCGCCGCCCGCTTCGCCGAGGTCGACTACGCCGTCGGCAAGCTCGAACCGCTCGCGGCGACCCGCGTCTACCTCGACACCGGCCACCCCAACTGGCACAGCGTCAACAGCATCGTGCCCCGCCTGATCCGAGGCGGCGTCGAGCGCGCGACCGGCTTCTACACCAACACCTCCAACTACCAGACCGACGACGCAGGCGCCTGGTACGGCACTCTCATCTCCTCCTGCGTCGCCTACGCCGCCGCCGGCGGCGACCCCGCGGCCTGCCCCAACCAGTGGTGGCCGCGTGCCGACGCCCAGGGGTGGATCGACGCCAACGTGCACGCCGACCCCGCGGACATGGCGCACTTCGTCACCGACTCCAGCCGCAACGGCCAGGGCCCCTGGACCCCGCCCGCCGGCAAGTACACGAACGCCGAGGACTGGTGCAACCCGCCCGACCGGGGCCTGGGCGCCCGCCCGACGGCCGACACGGGCAGCGCGCTGCACGACGCCAAGCTCTGGATCAAGATCCCCGGCGAGTCCGACGGCCGCTGCCTGCGCGGTACGGCCGGTCCCGAGGACCCCGAGCGCGGCATGGTCGACCCGGCGGCCGGCCAGTGGTTCCCGGAACAGGCCCTGGAACTGGTCCGGTTCGCCAGCCCGCCGATCGGCTGACCCGCAGACCTCCCCCTGGGGGCGATCGGGGGGCCGGAGGGCCGGGCGGACACCGCCCGGCCCTCCGGACACGCCCTACTGGATGCTCCAGCGGTGCGGATGCGCCGGATCCGCCGGGCAGGAGAAGACGTTCAGCTCGCCCCAGTTGCCCACGACGACGTGCGTCGGTGAGGCGTGCCGGCGTGCGGGCAGCCCGTCCTCCTCCACGGGCCGCCAGCTGCCGCTGCCGCCGTCCCATTCCGTGCTGTCGACTGTCAGCAGCAGCCGCATGGGCGTGGCGCAGGACGCGCAGTCCATCCGGGACGGATCCGTGGAATGCCAGGACGCGTAGCCGCCGACGCGCCAGCCGGGCGGGATGGACAGGTCGTACTGGTACCCCGGCGGGTCCGGCCGCTTCGCCTCGGACATGGCGGCCGCGTAGTCCTCGTACGAGTCGTACGACCCCTGCGGCTCCTCGAACGCCTCGTCCTGAGCCTCCTCCAGCTCCTCCTCCCACGCGTAGATCCGCTCGCACAGCTCCTCGGGCAGCTCTCCCGCGAACGGATACGTCACCACCCGCTCCGGATGCAGTACGCAGGGCTCCGCCACGTACCCGTCGTAACCGACGACCGGCGGCCGCGGCGGCTGCGGCAGCACCTCGCCGACCTCCGCCGAGCGCCGCCAGCGCAGGTGCACCGACATGCCGTAGCGGGTCGGCCCGTGCGCGTCGAAGGGGCACCAGAAGACCTGCAGGAGATCGCAGCCGTCCGGGCCCTCGGCCAGATCGGGCAGGTCCCGCCGGTAGAGCTGGGCTACGGCGAGCATCGGCAGCGGGTCGGTGTCGGCGGGTCCGTCCAGGCGGTGCGGGCGCTCCAGTTCCTTCAGCAGCGCCCGGTCCTCGTCCGTGATCCCGCGCTCGTGCGCCTCGGCCAGGGCCCGCCGCGCCCGGTGGACGTCCTCGATGCGCCGTCCGGTGCGGCGCTTGTGCGGCTCCACGCACACCGGCCACGGCTCGTCGGCGGGCCACAGCAGCGGCCCGCCCACCGAGCTGTCCCCGACGCCCGGGCTCCCGGGGCGCGGGTGCAGGCGGGTCGTCGTACCCCGGTACGCGGACAGTTCGGGGAAGAGCGCCTCGACGTCGAGCGGGCGCGGCGGGGTGGTCCGGGTCATGGCCGCCACCCTAGAGGGGCGGCCCTACGGCAGCGGAGCCACCCGCACGCGCGGTGCCGTGGAGCCGGACAGTTCCAGCACCCACACCTCGTTGCCGCCCTCCCGCAGCACCGGCCCCGGGACGTACAGCCGGGTCTGCGGGCCCGCGGACCAGTAGCGGCCCAGGCAGAAGCCGTTCACCCAGACGAAGCCCCGCCTGCCGTCGGGCAGTTCGAGCACCGCGTCCCCGGGGGCGGCCAGCTCCAGGGTGCCCTGGTAGAAGCCCCGCGCCTCCGCCGTACCGGACGGACCCAGCGGCAGCTTCGCCACCGCGTCCGCGTCGTCGAAGGCGTCCAGGCGCAGCGGCGTGGAGCGCACGCCGTGCACGAACTGCCGCTCGTGCATCAGCCCGCCGGTGACGCCCTTCGGCTCGCCCGTGCGGGGGCCGTAGTTGACCCGGCCCAGGGACTCCGTCCACAGCTCGACCTCGGCCGGACCCGGCACCTCGCCGATCACGGCCTCCTCCGTGGTCAGCGTGCCGCGGTGCTCGCCGTCGACGTAAGCCTCCGCGAGGTCCAGCAGACCGCTGACCTTCAGCTCGTACGGCCGGCGCGGACCCGGCACCGTCCACCGGTAGCGGGCCAGGCCCCGGTCCACGTCCAGTTCCTCCAAGGTGGGCGGGACGGCCGTCGTACGCTCCTCGCCGCCGAGGGTGTCCAGCACGGCGTCCAGCGGCGCCCAGCGCCCGAGGACCGTCTCGGCCGGCTCCGTCAGCGCGGGCGGGGCCGGCGGTACGTCGGGCAGCGGCCCGTCCGCGTACCCGGCGAGGATCTCGCGGAACGCCCAGAACTTCGGCGTCGGGCGGCCGAACTCGTCGACGGGCGCGTCGTAGTCGTACGACGTGATGTCCGGCTGCAGCGCGCCGCGGTGGTCGTGCCCGGCGCGGTTGGCGCCGGACCAGCCGGCGAAGTTCGTACCGCCGTGCGCCATGTAGATGTTGACCGACGCGCCGCACTCCAGGATCTCGCGCAGCGCCCCGGCGGCGCTGTCCGCGTCCCGTACGACCTCCTCGGAGTCACCCCAGTGCGAGAACCAGCCGCACCAGAACTCCATGCACATCAGCGGTCCCCGCGGCTGGTGCCGGCGCAGCACCTCGAAGGCCGCGCGGGCGCCGGAGCCGAAGTTCGCCGTGGCCAGCAGGCCGGGCACGGAGCCGCCGGTGAGCATGTGGTCGTCGTGGCCGTCCGAGGTGAACAGCGGGACGGTGAAGCCGCGGGCCCGCAGCCCGTCGGCGAGGTGGCGCAGATAGACGTCGTCGCTGCCGTACGAGCCGTACTCGTTCTCGGCCTGCACCATGATCACGGGGCCGCCGCGGTCTGCCTGGCGCTCCACGACCTGGGGGAGCAGCGCGTCGAACCAGGCGTCGACCGCCGCCAGGTACTCCGTGTCGCGGGTGCGCACGCGCCGCCCCAGCGGGCCGGTCAGCCAGTGCGGCAGCCCGCCGTTCTCCCATTCGGCACAGATGTACGGGCCCGGGCGGACGATCGCCATGAGCCCCTCGGCATGCGCCGCGTCCAGGAAGCGGCCGAGCGCCGCGACGTCCCGGTAACCGCCGGGCCGCGGCTCGTGCAGATTCCAGGCGACGTACGTCTCCACGCAGTTCAGGCCCATCGCGCGGAGCATCCGCAGCCGGTGCGGCCAGTGCTCCTCCGGAACCCGGAAATAGTGCATGGCACCGGACAGAAGCCGTACCGGCCTGCCATCCAGGACGAATGCCTCATCAGTGATTGCGAACTCAGCCACTCTCGCCCCGCAGATCCTCTTCCGTTCCCCGTGATCAATTACTCTCGCCTACGGGTTGCGGCGCGGTCCATGGACAAAGATGCGGCCCGGTTGGACGCAAACGCGTCGGGGACCTGGGGTTTCCGGCTCGGCGTGCGGGCGTGCAGGATGGCGGCGGAAGGGCGGGTGAGACGACGCGATGACGTACCACACGTGGATGCGCTATTTCTCGCCCGGACCGGTGCACCACCGGCTCGGCCTGGTCTGCCTGGGCGTGGGACTGCAGTACGGGACGCTGCCCGTCGTCGGACCGCGCACGCTGGACCACCATGTCGCGGTCGTGATCAGCAGCGGCAGCGGCTGGTACCGGACCGCCGAGGGCCGGCGGATCACCGTGCAGGCGCCGGCGCTGCTGTGGCTGCTGCCCGGCGTCGTGCACCACTACGGGCCCGATCCGCAGACCGGCTGGGACGAGGCGTTCGTCGACTTCACCGGGTCTGCCGTCGCCGCGTACACCGAGCTGGGGCTGATCGACCCCGAGCGGCCGGTGGTGCCGCTGGCCGACACGGTCGCGGCCCGGGCCGCCGTCGGGCGGATCGCGCGGGCCGCGCGGCGCGGCAACCCGCTGCTGGAGGTCGAGACGTCCGCCGCCGTGCACGAACTGCTCGTCGCGCTGCGCCGCGCCCGCGCCGACATGGCGCCCGACGGCGACCCGGTCCTCACGGCGCTCGCCCGCGACGCGTTCCAGCCCCTGTCGGTGGCCGAGCACGCCGCCCGGCACGGCATGACACCCGCCGAACTGCGCACGGCGGTACGGCGCGGCGCGGGGTGCAGCCCGAAGGACTACCTCCTGGGCATCCGCCTCAGCCGGGCCAAGGAACTCCTCGCGGCGACGGAACTCCCCGTCGCGGCGGTGGCCCGCCGCGTCGGCTACGACGACCCGGCGTACTTCTCCCGCCTCTTCACCCGCCGCGTCGGCGTCCCGCCGGTGCGCTTCCGCGAGCAGCAGGGGCGGGCGGTGCCGGGGGGATGGTCGGACACCATCCCGGATCCGGACGATCCGCCGCTCATCACGCGGACGCCGGGCGGGCGGGCGCACAGCGAGTGAGCGGTCACCCGCCCGGCGGGGGCTGCGGTGCGGTGTCCGGGGGTGCTTGCGGGTGCGGTGCCGGGGCCGTGCGCGGCGCTCTGTCCCGCCGGCCCCGCAGGCTGCGGATGCGGGCGAACCAGGGCAGGACGTGCTGCGCCTCCAGCAGCGCCCGCTCGCTGGCCTGCCGGTCGCCCGCCCGGTCCAGGGCCAGGGCCAGGGTGCAGTAGGCGTCGGCCAGGTCCAGCCGGGTGTCCGCGGCGCGGACCCTCCGCCGGGCGGCGCGGACGGCGGCCCTCGGATTGCCGCCGAGGGCGAGGCTGTGGGCCGTGATCCGATCGAGCTCCCGGACGGCGTCCAGCATGAGGGCGGGCGGCAGCTCCTGCTGTGCCGTGTCGGCGAGCTGCCGTGCCTCGGCGACGGGGCGCTGTCCCGCCTCGGCGGCGCACAGCGCGTAACGGGCGGCCTGCACACGGCAGTCGCGCAGATAGGAACGCCGCTCCGCGTCGGCAGGGGACTCCCCGGCCTGGGCGAGCGCGTTCTCGTAAGGCCGACCCGCCTCGGCGAACAGACCGTGCACGTACGCGTCCAGGCGAAGCAGCGCGGGCTCTGCCGTCTCCTGGTCGTCGGGCAGTTCCCGCGCGGGGCCGAGTTCACCGTGGTTCAGGGCCTCCATGGCGGCGCGCGACCGGCGCAGCCCTGTCTCCTCGGGACCGGCAGGGGACGCCGCACCGTGGCGCAGCACCTGCAGGAGCAAGCGCAGAAGGTTCCGCCCCGGCGTGAGCAGCAGCGCCACGGCGACCTCGACGCCCACGAAGGCCAGCAGGGCCACACGGACCGCGCCCTCCTGGGTGACCGCGAGGACGGCGCCGGCGGCGAGCAGCGTGCCCAGCTCCACCCCGCCCTTGGCCAGGGCCATGTGCGTAAACCCCGGCTCGCGGGGCACCAGCGCCCGCACACGGCCCCCGTACGGGAGCAGCCGCACCGTGACCATCACCCCGGGCCCGGTCCTGCGCCACAGCGGGGGGCCGGATCCCATACTGATCCCGTACACCCGGGACCCGGACAGCCAGTTCGCGGCGCCGGTGACCGGCACCCGCAGCAGGAGCAGGCCGAGCATCAGCGCCCCGCCGGTCACCCAGTCCACCCCGCACCTCCTGGTTCGCTCTGCCACTGGGAGTAGACGCCCGCCACGGCAGTCGGGTTGTACCCGCCCGGCCGAGGGCCGCATCCCGGCGGGCGCGCCGCCGGTCCGCCCCGCGTCCGGGGGTGCGCCGTCAACCCGACGGAGACACCAGCCCCGTGTCGTACGCGAAGATCACCGCCTGTACGCGGTCCCGGGCGTCGATCTTCGCCAGGATCCGGCCCACATGCGTCTTCACCGTCGACTCCGCGAGGTGGAAGCGCTCCGCGATCTCCCCGTTCGTCCAGCCGCGGGCGATGGCCTGGAGCACCTCGCGCTCCCGATCCGTGAGCACCCCGAGGCGCGCGTCCGGGCGCCGGGCGTCGTCCGACGGGCCGCCGGACGGCAGGAGGTGGGCGTACCGCGCGATCAGCCGCCGGGTCAGAGCGGGAGCGACCACCGCGTCCCCGGACGCCACCGCCCGGATGCCCGACAGCAGCTCCTCCGGCAGCGCGTCCTTGACGAGGAAGCCGCTCGCCCCGGCCCGCAGCCCGGTGAACGCGTACTCGTCCAGGTCGAAGGTGGTGAGGATCAGCACCCGGGTGCGCTCGCCCGCCGCCGTGATCCGGCGGGTGGCCTCGATGCCGTCGAGCCCCGGCATCCGCACGTCCATCAGCACGACGTCCGGCCGCAGTTCGGCGGCCAGCCGCACCGCCTCGGAGCCGTTGCACGCCTCGCCGGCGACCGACATGTCGTCCTGGCTCTCCAACAGCATCCGGAACCCGAAACGCTGCATGGCGTGATCGTCCACGATCAGCACCGACGTCATGCCCGGACCTCCGGCCGCCCCGCGGGCTCCCCTTCCGCGGCAGCCGCCGCCGGGATCTCGGCCCGTACGCGCCAGCCGCCGTCCGCCGCCCGGGCGGTGAGCGTACCGCCGTACATCGCCACCCGCTCCCGCATCCCGTGAATGCCCTGCCCGGCGTCCGGGGGAGCGGCCGGCGTCCGCCCGCCGCCGGTGTCCGACACCCGCACCCGTACCCCACCGCCGTCCACCGTGAGGTCCACCTCCGCCCGGGCCCCCGGGCCCGCGTGCTTCAGCGTGTTCGTCAGCGCCTCCTGGACGACCCGGAACACCGTCAGCTGCCGCCCCTCGGACAGCCCGGCCGGCTCGCCCCGCACCGTGCACACCACGGGCAGCCCCGCCGCGCGGACCCGGTCCAGCAGCGGCTCCAGCTCCGCCAGGCCCGGCTGCGGCGCCAGTTCGAGGGCCTCCTGCCCGAGGGCCTCCTGCTCGGGGGCGCGCAGCACGCCCAGCAGCCGGCGCAGTTCGCCGAGCGCCTCGCGGCCCGTGGCGGAGATCGCGGTCAGCGCCTGCGCGGGGCGCTCGGGGGAGCGGGCCGCCGCGTACGCGCCGCCGTCGGCCAGGCCGACGATCACGGACAGGTTGTGCGCGACGATGTCGTGCATCTCCCGGGCGATCCGGGCCCGTTCGGCCGCCGCGGCCAGCCGGGCGCGCTGGTCGCGCTCGACCTCCAGCCGCTCCGCCCGCTCCACGAGGGAGGCGACGAACTCGCGGCGGATCCGGGCGGTGACGCCCGTCATCGCGATACACCCGGCGACCGCGACGACCGGGGTGTAGTCCCGCCAGAAGTCGTCCGCCCCCTGCACCCCGACCAGGATCGCCGCCGTACCGGCGATCACCGCGAACGCCCAGCCCAGCCGCGCCAGCGACTGCCGCAGCGCCACGTTGTACAGCGCGATCCCGATGGCGACCAGGGACGAGATCTTCAGCCCGTACACGTCGTGGACGACCAGCGTCGCGGAGATCACGAGATACACCGCGAACGGATACCGCCGCCGCCACAGCAGCGGCAGCACCAGCCCCGCCAGCACGGCCCAGGCCAGCGGCATGGAGGCCGGTTCGGCGGCCCCGGCCGGATCCCGGCCGCGCGCGTCGCCGTCGACGAGCTGGCCGAACCCGGGCAGCGCCACCACGGCCGTGAGCAGCACGTCCCACAGCAGCGGCCGCCGGGCGTCGAACGCCCGCACCCGCTGCGTCGCCGCGTGCAGCCGCTGCGTGCCGGACGGCGGCGCCCCCGGCCCGGACAGCCGAGGGCCGTCGAGAGGGGAACGCCCGCCGCCCTGCGCGCTCATCGCGTCGTCCATCCGTCCATGGTGGCCGCTGCCCGCTCACACGTCACTGCGTACGAGCCGCACCGCCGCCCCCGCCAGCACGGCGCCCGCCCAGGCGAGGAGTGTGATCAGCGCGCCCAGGGGCGTCGGCGAACCGTGTGCGGGGGAGGCGGAGATGAGCGCGTCGGTGGCGTTCAGCGGGGTGTACTTCATGGCCGTGTCCACCCAGTCGTACGGAATGAGCCGCGCCACCTGCGGAAGGATCATCACCACGCCGACGAACGTGCCGATCGCCGCGGGCGTGCTGCGCAGCAGCGCGCCCAGGCCCAGGCCCAGCAGCGCCGTCAGCGACAGCATCGCGGCCGCGCCGAACAGCCCGCGCACCACACCGTCGTCACCCAGCGCCGCCTCCAACTGCGTGCCCGCCAGCAGCTGCTGCGCCACCGGGAACGTCACGAACGCCGTCACCAGCCCCACCGCGAAGACCGCCGCGCCCAGCACCGCCGCCTTCGCCCACAGCACCGGCAGCCGGCGCGGCACCGCGGCGAAGCTGGCGCGCGCCATGCCCGTCGACCACTCGCCGGCCGTCGCCAGCACGCCCAGCACGGCCACCATCATCTGCCCGAACTGCAGGCCGAACAGGGTGACCAGCACGGGATCGTCGAGCTCGGGGCTGTCCTCGTAGGTGGCGCCGATGACCAGGCCGAGGCCCAGTGTCAGGACGGCGACCGAGGCGAGGGAGTACCAGGTCGAGCGGAGCGACCACAGCTTCGTCCACTCCGAGCGGAGCACCCCGGAGGCGGAGATCCGGTGCCGGGGGGTCGTACCGATCGCGGTGATCGTGGTCATGCCGCCACCTCCTGGGCGTGGTACTCGACGCTCTCGCGGGTCAGGTCCATGAACGCCTCCTCCAGGGAGACGCGGTGCGGGGTGAGTTCGAAGACGGGCACGCCGTGGGCGGCGGCCGTCAGGCCGATGTCCTCCGGGGTGGTGCCGGTGACGGTGAGCGCGCCCGGACCGGTGCTCGTGATCCGTACCCCGGGCCCGCGGAGCAGCTCGGCCAGCCGGCCGGTCTGCGGGGAGCGCAGGGTGACCTCGTCGCGGCCGGCGGAGGCGACGAACTCCTCCACGGTCGTGTCCGCGAGCAGCCGCCCCCGGCCGACGATGATCAGATGCTCGGCGGTCAGCGCCATCTCGCTCATCAGATGCGACGAGACGAACACGGTCCGGCCCTCCGCCGCCATCCGCCGCAGCATCGTACGGATCCACAGCACGCCCTCCGGGTCGAGGCCGTTGACCGGCTCGTCCAGGATCAGCGTCGCCGGATCGCCGAGCAGCGCGGCGGCGATGCCCAGGCGCTGCCCCATGCCCAGCGAGAACCCCCCGGCGCGCCGCCGCGCCACCTCCGTCAGGCCGACGGCCTCGATGACCTCCTCGACCCGGTGGCGTGGGATGCCGTGGGTCTGCGCCAGCGCCAGCAGATGCCGGTACGCCGTACGCCCCGTGTGCACCGACCGCGCCTCCAGCAGCGCCCCGACCTCGCACAGCGGCGCCCGGTGCGCGGCGTACGGCCTGCCGCCCACGGTCACGCTGCCGGATGTGGGGGTGTCCAGCCCGAGGACGAGCCGCATCGTGGTGGACTTCCCGGCCCCGTTGGGCCCGAGGAACCCGGTCACGGTGCCCGGCCGGACGGTGAACGTCAGATCGTCGACGGCGACCTTGTCGCCGTACCTCTTGGTGAGCCCGCGGGCTTCGATCGTCATGCCTTCGACGCTAGGGATCGCGTGTGCGCCGATCGTCCGCCCGCGGACGGCATCCGGGGGAGGGGGTAGTACCAGGGGAGGACGGGGGGATGGGACGGCGGTACGGCACGGCTACGCTGGGCGTCCGCCGTGATCGCCAGGGGGGAACATGATCGACGTCGACGGGTATCTGGCCGTGCTGGGTGTCGCCCGGCCGTCCGCGCCCAGCGCCGGGGCGCTGCACGCCCTGCACCGGGCGCAGGTGGAACGCGTCGCCTACGAGTGCCTCGACATCCACCTGGGACGGCCTACGGGCATAGGCGCCGACGAGTCCGTGGCGCGCATCGTGCGTGGGCGGGGCGGCTACTGCTTCCACCTCAACGGCGCCTTCGGCGCGCTGCTGTCGGCCCTCGGCTTCGACGTGACCCGGCACCGGGCAGGCGTGCAGTCCACCGCGGACGCTCCCGCCGGGGCCACGGGCAACCACCTCGCGCTCACCGTACGGCTCGGCGATGAGCGGTGGCTGGTGGACACCGGCCTGGGGGACGGCCTGCACGAGCCGCTGCCGCTGCGCGAAGGCAGCCACATCCAGGGGCCGTTCACGTACGGGCTGACGCACTCGGTGGCGGCCCCCGGCGGCTGGCGCCTGATCCACGACCCCCGCGGCTCGTTCACGGCCATGGACTTCGCGCCGGATCCCGTGGACCTGCCCTCCTTCACCGCGGAGCATGCCCGCCTGTCCACGTCCCCCGACTCCGGCTTCGTCCGGGTGCTGACCGCCCAGCGCCGCGACGCGAAGGGCGTGGACGTCCTGAGGGGCTGCGTCCTGCGCCGCATCGACGAGGCGGGCACCGCCGAACAGATCCTTCAGACGGCCGACGAATGGTACGCCGCACTCACCGGCCTGTTCGGGCTGGACCTCGGCGACGTCGACGCGGCCGAGCGCACGCGGCTGTGGCACAAGGTCCGCGCCGCGCACGAGGAGTGGGAGGCCGGGGGGCGGGCGTGAGGGCTGCCGCGGGTCCGGCACGGCTGGCAGCCACGCAACCCTCCGTTCAGAGGTCGCTGCGAGCCCGGCCCGAAGGCCGCCGCGCCGCGACGCGACACGGCCACACAGGCCAGGCACAGGGCGCCGCCCAGCAGGGTCAGCTCGTACGGAATGAGCCGTGCCAGCTGCGGAAGGATCATCACCACGCCGACGAACGTGCCGATCGCCGCGGGCGTGCTGCGCAGCAGCGCGCCCAGGCCCAGGCCCAGCAGCGCCGTCAGCGACAGCATCGCCGCCGCGCCTATCGCCGCCGTCTTCGTCCACAGCACCGGCAGCCGGCAGCGGCACCCGACGAAGCCCGCGGCTTCGATCGTCATGTCTTTGCCGCTAGGGACCGCGTGTGCGCCGATCGTCCGCCGGCGGACGGGATCCGGGGGAGGGGGTGTTACCCAGGGGGATACGCGGGTGGGACCAGGGTGCCGGGGCCGGGTGTGGCGGCGACCGTACTTCGTCCGAGCGAAGGTGACGCACGTTCCTGGCAAGCGCCGCACGCGTCGTTCTAGCGTGGAGGTATGACGACGAGAGTGCCCATCAGGCAGTTGCAGCAGCACGCGAGTGAGATCGCTGACCGGGTGGCAGCGGGCGAGCGTGTGGAGGTCACCCGCAACGGACGTCTGATCATGGTGCTGGTGCCGCCCGAGCCGGAGCAGCGGGTGATGGAGGACCTGGTCCGGACCGGCACCGTGGATGCCGAGAACGCCGCGGCTGCGCGCGGCCTGGCCGACTGGCAGCCGTTGGCGGCGCGGGACACACCCGCAAGGCTTTCCGACGTGCTCCTGGCGATGCGTGAGGAAGAGGAGCGTTGATCTACCTCGGCTCGTGCGCACTCGTCAAGCTGCTGCTTCCCGAGACGGAGACCCCGGCACTGCGCGCGTTCCTGTCTGCCCGCGCGGCTGAGGGCCATGCGACGTCAGCGCTGGCGCAGACCGAGATCGCCCGAACGCTGATCAGGGCCGCCGCGGACCCGGAAGTCGGCGATGCCGCCGACGAACTGCTGGACCGGGTGCTGCGGATCCGGATCACCGATCCCATCCTCCGGACGGCCGGGACGCTTCCCCTCCGTCATCTGCGCAGCCTCGACGCCATTCAACTGGCGAGCGCGGAGTACCTGGAGCACGCCCTCACTGCTTTCGTCACCTACGACCGCAGGCTCGCACGCGCCGGGCACGTGCGGGGCATGCCGGTGAAGGCCCCAGGATCCGACATCGAGTTCTGGCTCGAGAAGAACGACCAGCCGGTCTGACCGGCCGGCCTCCCTCCGTACGCCCCCGCCCGCGTGCCGGCGTCACCGCGCGTCCTCCGTCGCCGTCTGCGCCGGCGCGTCGACCACCGCCGCCACCTGCGGGCGCCGGCGTATGCCGCCGCGGCGCGACACGGCCACGCCGGCCAGGCAGAGCACGCCGCCCAGCAGGGTCAGCCAGCCGGGCACCTCGTCCAGCGCCAGCCACGACATCAGGACCACCAGCGCCGGCACCGCGTACGTCGTCGCGCCCATCTTCCCCGCCGTCGTCCGCGCCAGCGCGTACGCCCAGGTCGTGAACGCCAGCGCGGTCGGGAAGATCCCGAGGTAGAGCATGTTCAGCGTCGCGGAGGCGGGCGCCTCGCCCAGCTCCGACGCCAGCTGCCCCGCGAACGGCAGGCACAGCACCGCGCCCACCATGCAGCCGTACGCCGTCACCTGCAGCGGCGACGCGTACCGCAGCGCCGGCTTCTGCCCCACGACCCCCGCCGCGTACGTCGCCGCCGCGACGAGGCACAGCACCACCCCGAGCACCGACGACGAACCGCCGTCCGACATCGACAGCCCCACGACCACCGCCCCCGCGAACGACACCCCCATCCCGGCCATCAGCATCGGCGGGAAGCCCTCCTTGAGCAGCCAGCCGCCCAGCAGCGCGATCAGGATCGGCCCGACGTTCACCACCAGCGCCGCCGTGCCCGCGTCGACCTTCTGCTCACCCCAGTTCAGGGCCACCATGTACACCCCGAACCACAGCGCCCCCGACACCGCGATCCCCGGCCACGCCGCGCGCGGCGGCAGCCCCTCCCGGCGTATGAGCAGCAGCAGCCCCAGCGCCACCGACCCCGCGAGCAGCCGGCCCAGGGCGAGCGCCCCCGGGCTGTAGTGCGCGCCCGCGTCGCGGATCGACACGAAGGCCGAAGCCCACAGCACGACCGTGACCGACGCGGCGGCCATCGCCGTCCGGTCCGCACCTCTGACACCTGATCCGTCCACCATGTGAGCCACCGTATCCGCTGCCTCTGACAAGCCCGAACGCTTTGTTACGGTGGCCTGCGTGACCGAGAACCCCGCGGCCCTGGACGGGCTGGACGACGACGGCGTACGGGCCGAGCTGATCCGGCTGCGCGACAGCATCGACAACATCGACGCCGCCGTCATCCACATGCTCGCGGAGCGCTTCAAGGCCACACAGCAGGTCGGCCGGCTCAAGGCCGCGCACCGGCTGCCGCCCGCCGACCCCGCCCGCGAGGCGCGGCAGATCGAACGGCTGCGGGAGCTCGCGGCGAACGCGAAGCTGGATCCGGCGTTCGCGGAGAAGTTCCTCAACTTCATCATCGCCGAGGTGATCCGCCACCACGAGACGATCGCCAGCGGCGGGGAAGCGCCCGCGGCGCGGGCCTGAGCGTCGGTTTCGTGGCGGTATAGCAGGAATTGGCGGGTCGCGGGCCGGTGTTCACCGGTTCCACCCGTTTCCTCCACAACCGGAAGCAACTCGGGCCCCGTCTCCTCCCGTACAGAGCCACCACCCGGTGGATCCGAGGAGAGGAAGACCCATGAACGCACGCATCCGCCGCATCGCCGCCGCCCTCGCCGTCCCCACCGCGGCGGCCGCCGCCCTGGCCTTCACGCCCACATGGACCGGCTCGGGCACCGCCCAGGCGTGGTCCGGCCCGGGCGTAGCCCCGACGTGGACCGGCCCCGGCGTCGTACAGGCGTGGGCGGGCCCGGGCGTCGCACCGACGTGGACCGGCCCCGGCGTCGTACAGGCGTGGGCGGGCCCCGGCGTAGCCCCCACCTGGACCGGCCCCGGCGTCGTATCCGTGTGACCGCGACCCGCCGACACCGGGCCCGGCCACCTCGTCCGACCAGGCTCGGGGACCCCCCTGCGCACGCCGCCGCGCATGAGGCAGCATGTCCCCATGCCCGCACTGACGCGCGACGAAGCGCAGACCAGAGCTCAGCTCCTCGACGTCCAGCACTACACCATCGACCTGGACCTCACCCCCCACGCAAGCGGCGAGGAGGTCTTCGGCTCCACGACCGTGATCCGGTTCACCGCGCGGGAGGCCGCCGACACCTTCGTCGAGCTGAAGCCCCACACCCTGCGCCGCGCGCGGCTCGACGGCACCGAACTCGACCCCGCCGCCCTGGACGACAACCGCCTCCCCCTCACCCTCACCGAGGGCGAGCACGAACTGCGCGTCGAGGCCGACATGGCCTACTCGCACACCGGCGAGGGCATGCACCGCTTCACCGACCCCGCCGACGGCGAGGTGTACCTCTACACCCAGCTCTTCCTCGACGACGTCCAGCGCGTCTACGCCGCCTTCGACCAGCCCGACCTGAAGGCCGTCTTCGACGTCACCGTCACCGCCCCCGAGGCGTGGACCGTCCTCGGCAACGGCATCGCGACCCGCGCCGGCGAACCCGGCCGCTGGACGATCGCCACCACCCCGGTGATCTCCACCTACCTCGTCGCCGTCGCCGCCGGCCCCTGGCACTCGCTCTCCCGCGAGCACGCCGGGCTCCCCTTCGGCATCCACTGCCGCCAGTCCCTCGCGCCGCACCTCGACCGCGACGCCGACGAGATCTTCGGCATCACGACCGACTGCTTCGACCGCTACCACGAGAAGTTCGAGGAGCCCTACCCCTTCGACTCCTACGACCAGGCGTTCGTCCCCGAGTTCAACGCCGGCGCCATGGAGAACCCGGGCCTGGTCACCTTCCGCGACGAGTTCGTCTACCGCTCCGCCGTCACCGACACCGAGCGCCAGGTCCGCGCCATGGTCATCGCGCACGAGATGGCCCACATGTGGTTCGGCGACCTGGTCACCCTCAAGTGGTGGGACGACATCTGGCTGAACGAGTCCTTCGCCGAGTACATGGGCTACCAGACCCTCACCGAGTGCACCCGCTTCACCGAGACGTGGACGGACTTCGCCATCGGCCGCAAGGGCTGGGGCTACGACGCCGACCAGCGCCCCTCCACCCACCCCGTCGCCCCCGACGACGTCCCCGACGGCGACGCCGCCCTGCTCAACTTCGACGGCATCTCCTACGCCAAGGGCGCCAGCGCCCTGCGCCAGCTCGTCGCCTGGCTCGGCGAGAAGGACTTCCTCGCCGGCATCAACGACCACTTCGCCCGGCACAAGTTCGCCAACGCCACCCTCGCCGACTTCATCGACTCCATGGCCCGCGCCTCCGGCCGCGACGTCCCCGCCTGGGCGGACGACTGGCTGCGCACGACGGGAGTGGACACCCTCACCCCCGACGTCCAGGAGTCCGGCGGCTTCTGGTCCCTCGCCGTCCGCCACGAGGGCTCGCGCCCGCACCACATCGCCGTCGCCGCGTACGACAACACCGACGACGGGCTGACCCTGCGCGAACGCTTCACCGAGGAGATCCCGCAGCCCCGCGGGGCGCAGAAGGCCCACCCGGGCAGCCGCCCCTCGCTGGTGCTGCTCAACGACGGCGACCTCACCTACGCCAAGATCCGCCTGGACGCCGAGTCCTGGGAGACCGTCCAGCGCTCCCTGTCGAAGCTGCCCGACGCCCTGTCCCGCGCCGTGGTGTGGAACGCCGCCCGCGACATGGTCCGCGACGGCGAACTGCCGCCCGCCGCCTACCTCGAGGCCGCCGCCTCCCAGCTGCCGCACGAGAGCGACCTCGCCGTCATCCAGGGCGTCCTCGCCTTCGCCCGCACCCAGGTCGCCGACCGCTACCTGCCGCCCGCCGACCGCGACGCCGCGCTGCGCACCCTCGGCGCCCTCGCCGCCGCCCTGCTCGCCCGCACGGACGACAACGCCGACCCGGGCCTGCGCCTCACCGCCGTACGCACCCTCATCGACTGCGCCGTCGAACCCGGCGAGCTGACCGCGTGGCTCGAAGCCGGCACCGTCCCCGGCGGCCCGGAACTCGACCCCGAACTGCGCTGGCGCGCCCTTCAGCGGCTGTCGGTCCTCGGCGCCGTCACCCCCGCGCGGATCGACGCCGAACTCGCCGCCGACCCCAGCGCCACCGGCCAGGAGGGCGCAGCCCGCTGCCGCGCCGCGCTGCCGTCCGCCGAGGCCAAGGCCGAAGCGTGGGAGGCCATGTTCGGCGAGGCGGACGCCCTGTCGAACTACCTGTTCACCGCCACCGCCCAGGGCTTCTGGCAGCCCGAGCAGGAAGAGCTCGTACGGGCCTACGTGCCGCGCTACTTCACCGACGCCGCCGCCCTCGGCGAACGCCGCGGCCCCGCCATGGCCGACGCCGCCGGCCGTTACGCCTTCCCCGCGCTCGTCGCCGACGCCGACGCCCTGCGCACCGGGGACGAGGCCCTGGCCGGCGACGGCCTCATCCCGGCCCTGCGCCGCAGGCTCGTCGACCAGCTCGACGACCTCCGCCGCGCGCTGCGGGTGCGCGAAGCCCAGCGGTAGAGGCGCGCGGTTCGCGGGGAGGCCGTGCCGCCCCGCGAACCGCACACCGTCCCACGTACGGGCGAACTCTGTCGCACAGGCGCATAGATCGCCCGAACCGCAAGTAAGTTGGGCCCTCCCGATCCTCCGGAGGAGCCCGCATGTCCGCACACGATCCCGGGGCCGCCGCGCTCGCAGGCGGCCCCGCAGGTCCGCGTGCCCTGCGGCCCCTCACCGACACCGCCCTCGACGCCCTCGCCGACGGCGCCCGCGAACGGGGCGGCCCGCTGCCCGCCGGCGGACCCGAGACCGTCGCCCGGCAGCTGCGCGACGCGGTCGGCACCCTGCTGCCGTACCGGGGCGAAGGCGCCCACGCCGCCCTGCGCACCCTCACCACCGCGCTCGCCGCCGGCGCCGCCGACCCCGCCGAACCCCACTGCGCCGCCCATCTGCACACCCCGCCGCTCGCCCTCGCCGCCGCGGCGGAGCTGGCCGCCGCGGCGCTCAACCCCTCCCTCGACTCGTGGGACCAGGCGCCCGCGGCCACCGAGCTGGAGGCACTCCTCGCCCGGACGCTCGCCGCCGAGATCCACCCCGGCGCCGACGCCGACGCCCTGTTCACCACCGGCGGCACCGAGGCCAACCAGCTCGCGCTGCTCCTCGCCCGCGAACACCTCGGCCCCGGCGCGCACCTCGTGTGCGGCGCCAACGCCCACCACAGCATCACGCGCAGCGCCTGGCTCCTCGGCATGCGCACCCCCACCGTGCTGCCCACCCCCGACGGCGTGCTCGACCCCGCCGCCGTCGACGCCGTGCTGGCCCTGACCGGCGGCCCCGCCCTCGTCGTCGCCACCGCCGGCACCACCGACACCGGCGCCATCGACCCGCTGCCCGCGCTCGCCGCCGTCAGCGCCGAGCGCGGCGCCCGGCTGCACATCGACGCCGCCTACGCCGGACCGCTGCGCCTCGCACCCCGGCTGGCCCACCTCGTCGAAGGACTCGAACAGGCCCACACCGTCACCCTCGACCTGCACAAACTCGGCTGGCAGCCCGCCGCCGCCGGCATCCTCGCCGTACGCGACCGCGCCGACCTCGCCCCGCTCGACTGGCGCGCCGACTACCTCAACGCCGCCGACGACACCGACGCCGGACTGCCCGACCTCCTCGGCCGCTCCCTGCGCACCACCCGCCGCCCCGACGCGTTCAAGATCGCCGTCACCCTCAAGGCACTCGGCCGCGCCGGCCTCGCCGAACTCATCGAGGCCACCGTCGCCGCCGCCCACCACCTCGCCGCCCTCGTCGACGACGACCCCGAACTCGAGCTGTACGCCCAGCCCACCCTCACCACGGTGCTCTTCCGGCCCGTACGAGCCGACGACGAGGACGTCGCCGCGATCCGCCGCGAACTCATCACCGACGGCCGCGCCGTCCTCGGCCGCGCCCCAGCCGCCGGCCGCCTCTGGCTCAAAGCCACCCTGCTCAACCCCCACATCACCCCCGGAGCGCTGGACGACCTGCTCACCCTCGTACGGGACCGGGCCACGGCCCGCACCGCCGGAGCAACCCGAACCGACGAGCAGCCCCGTACCGTCCACACGCCCCGAGCCAAGGAAGGCAGCCCCACCCGATGACCCCCACGCACGACCGGCCCCTCGACCTCGTCGGCATCGGCATCGGGCCCTTCAACCTCTCCCTCGCCGCCCTCGCCCACGGCATCGACGGCCTCACCACCGCCTTCTACGACCAGCGCCCCCGCTTCAGCTGGCACCCCGGGCTCCTCATGGACGGCACCACCCTCCAAGTGCCCTTCCTCGCCGACCTCGTCACCCTCGCCGACCCCACCAGCCCCTGGACCTTCCTCAACTACCTCCGCAGCCGCGACCGCCTCTTCCCCTTCTACTTCGCCGAACGGCTGCACACCCACCGCGCCGAGTTCGACGCGTACTGCCGCTGGGTCAGCGAACAGCTCCCCGGCCTCCACTTCGGCCACCAGGCCGACGCCGTCCGCTGGAACGCCGAACAAGGGCTCTTCGAAGCCGACTTCACCCAGCTCGACGAGTACGGCGAGGCCGAGGCCCTCGGCCGCGTCAGCGCCCGCAACCTCGTCCTCGGCATCGGCACCGAACCCTGGATCCCCGAACCCCTGCGCCCCCTGGCCGCCGCCCCCGCCCTCCCCGTCATCCACTCCGCCGACTACCTCACCCACCGCGAACGCCTCCTCGGCTGCGAGCACATCACCGTCATCGGCTCCGGCCAGTCCGGCGCCGAGGTCTTCCTCGACCTGCTGCGCGCCCGCCCCGCCGGCGCCGAGAAACTCCACTGGCTCGCCCGCACCCCCGCCTTCGCGCCCATGGAATACAGCAAACTCGGCCTCGAACACTTCACCCCCGACTACATCCGCTACTTCCACGCCCTCCCCGAAGGCGTCCGCGACGACCTCGTCCCCCACCAGTGGCAGCTCTACAAGGGCATCGACCACGACACCATCCACGCCATCCACGACGAGCTGTACCGCCGCACCATGGACGGCGGCTGGCCCGACGCCGTCCTCACCCCCGGCGTCACCGTCCGCACCGCCGGCCGGATCGGCGCCGGGAAGATCGAACTCCATCTGGAGCACCAGCAGCAGTCACACCGCGACCGCCTCCAGACTGACGCCGTCGTCCTCGCCACCGGCTACCGCGAACGCCCCCTCGACCAGCTCCTCGACTCCCTGGAGCCCCTGCTCCACCGCGACAGCGCCGGCCGCCCGCACATCGACGCCGACCACCGCGTCGTCCTCGACCCCGCCGTCACCGGCGGCATCTACGTCCAGAACGCCGAACGCCACACCCACGGCGTCGGCACCCCCGACCTGGGGCTCGCCGCCCACCGCAGCGCCCACATCCTCAACCACGTCACCGGCACCCCGCACTACCCGCTGCCCACCCGGACCGCGTTCACCACCTTCGGCCTCAAACGGCCCGAACGCGGCGCCCCGCGCACACCGGCGGCACAGGCGGCGCGATGAATTCCCGCCGGCCCGCACCTGCTCAATCGAGCACGCCTCTGCACGTTTTACTGTTTGTCAATACCCTTTCATGCAAATGTCGTTGGGCAGTAGACCGTCCACAGTTCTCTACCGGCGGGTAAGTCATAGAGTCGAATCCATGCGCCGAGCGAAAATCGTCTGCACCCTGGGGCCCGCCACCGACTCGTACGACCAGATCAAGGCACTGGTCGAAGCCGGAATGGACGTAGCCCGCCTCAACCTCAGCCACGGCTCCTACGCCGACCACGAGGAACGCTACGCGCACGTGCGCAAAGCATCGGACGAGACCGGACGCAGCGTCGGCATCCTCGCCGACCTTCAAGGCCCGAAGATCCGCCTCGGCACCTTCCGCGAAGGCCCTGTACTTCTCGAACGCGGCGACGAATTCACCATCACCGTCGACGAGGTCGAAGGCGACCGCGCCGTCTGCGGTACGACGTACAAGGGACTCGCCGCCGACGTGACCCGCGGCGAGCGCATCCTCGTCGACGACGGCCGCGTCACCCTCGAAGTCACCTCCGTCGACGGCCCCCGCGTCCACACCATGGTCATCGAAGGCGGCATGGTCTCGGACAACAAGGGGCTGAACCTCCCCGGCGTCTCCGTCTCCGTCCCCGCCCTCTCCGAGAAGGACCAGGAAGACCTCCGCTGGGCCCTGCGCACCGGCGTCGACATCATCGCCCTGTCCTTCGTACGCAACGCCACGGACATCCGCGACGTCCACCGCATCATGGACGAGGAAGGCCGCCGCCTCCCCGTCATCGCGAAGATCGAGAAACCCCAGGCGGTCGACAACCTCGAAGGCATCGTCGACGCCTTCGACGGCCTCATGGTCGCCCGCGGCGACCTCGGCGTCGAAATGCCGCTCGAACAGGTCCCCATCGTCCAGAAGCGCGCCGTCAAACTCGCCAAGCGCAACGCCAAACCCGTCATCGTCGCCACCCAGATGCTCGACTCGATGATCGACGCCTCCCGCCCCACCCGCGCCGAGGCCTCCGACGTCGCCAACGCCGTCATGGACGGCACCGACGCCGTGATGCTCTCCGGCGAGACCAGCGTCGGCAAGTACCCCGTCCAGACGGTCAAGACCATGAGCCGCATCGTCGAAGCCGCCGAGGAAGACCTCCTCGCCAAGGGCCTCCCGCCCCTCACCGAGCGCAGCAAACCCCGCACCCAGGGCGGCGCCGTCGCCCGCGCCGCCGCCGAGATCGGGGACTTCCTCCACGCCAAGTACCTCGTCGCCTTCACCCACTCCGGCGACACCGTGCGACGCCTCAGCCGCTACCGCTCCCCGATTCCCGTACTCGCCTTCACCCCCATCCACGCCACCCGCTCCCAGCTCAACCTGACCTGGGGAGTCGAGACCTTCCTCGGCCCCATGGTCCAGACGACCGACGAAATGGTCGCCCAGGTCGACGAACAGCTGCTCCGCATCGGACGCTGCCGCAAGGGCGACGTCGTCGTCATCACCGCCGGCTCCCCGCCCGGCGTACCCGGCTCCACCAACCTCGTCCGCGTCCACCACATCGGCGAGGACGACAGCCCCCACTGAGCCCACCCGCCCCTGCGCCGCCGGACGGCGCGGGGGCACCGCATGCCCCGCTCCGATACCGTGGCCCGCGATGAACCGCCTCAGCACCCCCCACGGCTCCCTCGACCTCACCCGGTACCCACCGGACCCCCGCGACCCCCTGCGGGCATGGGACGCGGCAGACGAATACCTGCTGCGCTACCTCGGCGGCGACACCCCCGAGGACGTCACCGGACCGGCCGGCGCCGCCTACCGCCCGCGCCTCCCCGCCGACCTGCACGGGCAGCGCGTCGTCATCCTCGGCGACCGGTGGGGCGCCCTCACCGCCTCCCTGGCCGCGTACGCCCCCACCCAGATCAGCGACAGCCGGCTCACGCAGCAGGCCACGCGCGCGAACCTCGACCGCAACGGCCTGACGGCCGACCCCGTGCGCCTCCTCACCACCCAGGAACCGCCCCCCGACCGCATCGACGTCCTCCTCGTCCGCGTACCCAAGAGCCTCGCGCTCCTCGAGGACCAGCTCCACCGCCTCGCCCCCGCCCTCCACGCGTCCTCCGTGGTCATCGGCACCGGCATGGTCAAGGAGATCCACACCTCCACGCTCACCCTCTTCGAGCAGCTCGTCGGGCCCACCCGCACCACCCTCGCCACCAAGAAGGCGCGCCTGATCCTCACCACCCCCGACCCCGCGCCCGCCCGCCCCGCGAACCCCTGGCCGCACACCTACACCCTCCCGACCGACCTCGGCCCACCCCTCGCCGGCCGCCCCGTCGTCAACCACGCGGGCGTCTTCTGCCCCGACCGCCTCGACATCGGCACGCGCTTCCTCCTCACCCACCTCCCGGCCCGCACCGGACCGGACCGGGTCATCGACCTCGGCTGCGGCAACGGCGTCGTCGGTACGGCGGCGGCGCTCGCGAACCCCGACGCGTCCGTCGTCTTCACCGACGAGTCGTACCAGGCCGTCGCCTCGGCGGAGGCGACGTTCCGGGCCAGCGCCCCGGCCGGCGCGAAGGCGGAGTTCGTGGTCGGCGACGCCCTCGCCGACGCCCCGCCCGCCTCGGCGGACCTCATCCTCAACAACCCCCCGTTCCACACCCACCAGGCCACGACGGACCGCACGGCGCTCCGCATGTTCCAGGACGCCCACCGCGCCCTCCGCCCCGGCGGCGAACTCCTGGTCGTCGGCAACCGCCACCTCGGCTACCACGTCACCCTGAAACGGATCTTCGGCGCCTGCACGGTGGTCGCGTCCAACCCGAAGTTCGTGATCCTCCGGGCGGTGAAGCGGTAGCGCTCCGCCGTACGTCAGTACTTCGGGCCGACGTGGGCGTCCATGAGGGCGACGGAGGCGCGCTTGGCGACGGAGACGTTCTGCGCGTCGCGGCGCTGGTTCGCGGGCTTCCACTCGACGCCGACTCTGTCGAGGGCGTCGGTGAAGAGACGGATGATGTCGTCGGACGTGTTGGTGAAGAAGTACCGCGGATACTCGTACCGCTTCCGCACCCCGGCCACGGTGCGGGTGGCCCAGTTGGTGATGCGGCAGCCGTCGGAGTGGACGAGCCCCCGGATGAAGGCCCAGGGGTGGGCGTCGACGATCTTCCGCTGCCACGGCGCGAGTTCGATGCGACGCTCGTGCTTACGGCCGGGGCCGTGCTGCGGGAACAGGCACGTCCAGTGGTGGCCGTAGCTCGTGACCATGACGTCGCCGGGCCGCTCGACGATGTACGACGTCCTGTCGGGGCATACCGCGGTGATGGCTCGCCTGCACTCGTCGATGAGCCCGGGCCACGACTTGGTGCACGCGATGCGCAGATACGTCCCGGTCCCGCGCGGAGCCTGGCTGATGCAGCCATCGCCCAGATAGAGGCCGAGCAGGTAGGAGTACGGCGCCTCGGCGAGTTCGCGATGGTCCGGCGCGCATATCGGGCACGGCTCCGAAACGAGACGTGGAAGCGGTGTGATGCGCTTCTGCCAACTGCGCAGGCACCAGCGCGAGATCCCGGTCTGCTTGCTTACCGCGTTGAGGCTGCGCCCCTGGGCGACCAGGGCAAGGGCGTGCTTGCGCGTCTCGAGGTCGTACATGGGATCGAGCCTGGCGCACAGTCAGCCAGAACAGGCCCGGGGCGTCCGGCGATCACTGGAAGGCATGAAGATCGCTAAGCGTTGCCGACCTTAAAATCGAAGGTCCTGTACCCCGAGTGGGATTCGAACCCACGCTGGATGGTGTTTGAGACCATTGCCTCTACCGCTGGGCTACCGGGGCATCCTTCGAACCGAAGGTAAGCGGTGATCCGCCGTGCCTCAAACATACAGGAGATAGGTAGGCTCATGGGTACCCACCTGCTTTGACCCCGAGGAGCGCACCCCGTGAGCCCCGCCGACGCACCCGATGAGATCACCCCCGAGGCCGCTGCCGCCGCTGAGAGCGAGGCGCGGGTCGACGCGACCGCGACGCGTGTCGTCATCGCCGAGGACGAGGCCCTGATCCGGCTCGACCTGAAGGAGATGCTGGAGGAGGAGGGCTACACCGTCGTGGGGGAGGCCGGGGACGGCGAGACGGCGGTGAAGCTCGCCGAGGAGCACCGGCCGGATCTGGTGATCCTGGACGTGAAGATGCCCGTGCTGGACGGTATCTCCGCCGCGGAGCGGATCTGCGGGGAGAGCATCGCCCCGGTGCTGATGCTGACGGCGTTCTCGCAGCGCGAGCTGGTGGAGCGGGCGCGGGACGCGGGCGCGATGGCGTATCTGGTGAAGCCGTTCAGCAAGAGCGACGTGGTGCCGGCGATCGAGATGGCCGTGTCCCGCTACACGCAGCTGAAGCAGCTGGAGGCGGAGGTCGAGGACCTCACGCAGCGGCTGGAGACGCGCAAGCTGGTGGACCGGGCGAAGAGCATCCTGCAGACGCAGTACGGGCTGACGGAGCCGGCGGCGTTCCGCTGGATCCAGAAGACGTCGATGGACCGCCGGCTGTCGATGCGCGAGGTGGCGGAGGCGGTCATCGAGGACGACTCGGAGAAGCGGGCGAAGAAGAAGTAGGGGGCGGGTGCGGGCCGTCGTGACGGGCCCGCGTCTGCCGCAGGACGAAGAGGCCGTCCGCTCCACGCAGTCGTGGGGCGGACGGCCTCTCGTCGTGGAGGAACGGCCGGATCAGTCCTCGCCGAGGTACGCCTTGCGTACGTCGTCGTTGTGCAGGAGGTCCTCACCGGTGCCGGAGAGGACGACCTTGCCGACCTCCATCACGTGTCCCTGGTCGGCCAGGGAGAGCGCGGCCTGGGCGTTCTGCTCGACGAGCAGGATCGTCGTGCCCTGGGACTTCAGCTCGGCGATCGTGGACATGATCTTCTGCATCATGATCGGGGAGAGGCCCATGGAGGGCTCGTCGAGCATGAGCAGCTTGGGCCGGGACATCAGCGCCCGCCCCATGGCGAGCATCTGCTGCTCGCCGCCGGAGAGGGTGCCGGCGGCCTGCTTGCGACGTTCGCCCAGGATGGGGAAGAGGTCGTAGGCGCGCTGGATGTCCTTGGTGATGCCCTCTTTGTCGTTCCGGAGGAACGCGCCGAGCTGGAGGTTCTCCTCGATGGACAGCCGCGGGAAGATGCGGCGGCCTTCGGGGGAGTGGGCCAGGCCCATGGCGACGATCTTGTGTGCTTCGACGTCGTTGAGCGGTTTGCCGTCGAAGAAGATCTTGCCGCCGGAGGGCTTGAGGAGGCCGGAGAGGGTGCGCAGGGTCGTCGTCTTGCCGGCGCCGTTGGTGCCGATGAGGGTGACGACCTGGCCGGCTTCGACGCTGAACGAGATGCCCTTGACGGCCTCGATCTTGCCGTAGGAGACGCGCAGGTCCTGGACCTCGAGCAGTGCGGTCACCGGTCCTCCTCCATGGTGCTGGTGGTGCTGTCGGCCGGTGCGGACGCCACGGCGTCCTCCGCGGCCTGGACCTCGGCGGCTTCGGCTTCGCCGGGGGCGCCTTCGAAGGGGGTGCCGAGGTAGGCGGCGATGACGCGCTCGTCGTTCTGGACGACTTCCGCGTTGCCTTCGATCAGCTTCTCGCCCTGTACGAGGACCGCGACGCGGTCGCAGAGGTTGAAGATGAAGCGCATGTCGTGCTCGATGACGAGTACGGCGATGCCCTGGTCGCGGATGGCGAAGACCAGTTCCTGGGTGGCCTGGGTCTCCTGCGGGTTCATGCCGGCGGTGGGCTCGTCGAGGAGCAGCAGGCCGGGTTCGCTGGCGAGTGCCCGGGCGATCTCCAGCTTGCGCTGTTCGCCGTAGGGCAGGTTGCGGGCGAGGTGGTCGCGCTTGTGGGCGAGACCGATGAACTCGAGGAGTTCCATGGCCCGTTCCTCGGAGGCGGTCTCCGCCTTCTTGAAGCCGGGGCCGCGCAGCAGGGCCGACCAGAGGCCTTCCTTGGTGCGGGTGTGCCGTCCGACGAGCACGTTCTCCAGAACGGTCATGTTGGCGAAGAGCCGGATGTTCTGGAAGGTGCGGGCGATGCCGGCGTCGGTGACCTTGTGCGGCTTGGGCGGCAGCACCTGGTCGCGGAACTTCACCGTGCCCTCGGTGGGGACGTACAGGCCGGTGAGGCAGTTGAAGAAGGTGGTCTTGCCGGCGCCGTTGGGGCCGATGAGACCGACGATCTCGTTCTGTCCGACCGTGAAGTTCACGTTGCGTACGGCGGTGAGTCCGCCGAAGCGCATGGTGACGCCGGTGGCTTCGAGCAGGGCGGTGCCGGTGCGCTGGGCCGGGATCGTGTCGGTGGTCATGTGTTACGCCTCCACCTTGGTCAGGATCGCGGCGTCCTTGGGGACGTCCAGCTGGCCGGTGTCGTGGAACTCGAGCTGCTTGCGCCGGTCGGCGACGAGGCCCTCGGGGCGGAAGCGCATCAGCAGGACGAGCGCGAGGCCGAAGAGGAGCAGCTGCCAGTCGTTGAGGAAGGTCAGCTTCGCCGGGATGAGGAACAGCAGGGAGGCGCCGATGATGGGGCCGCTGACCGTTCCCATGCCGCCGAGGATGACCGCGGCCAGCAGGAACGCGGAGTTCGGGGGCACGGTGTTGGCGAACAGGTACTGCTCGGGTGTCACCGTCGTCGTCACGTGGGCCTGCACGGTGCCGGCGAGGCCGGCGAGTGAGGCGCCGAGGGCGAAGGCGAGCAGCTTCAGGCGGAAGGTGTTGATGCCCATCGCGGTGGCTGCGGTCTCGTCCTCGCGGATGGCGACCCAGGCGCGTCCGATGCGGGATTCGCTGGAGCGGCGGAAGACCAGGACGACGATCAGGGTCACGAACAGCATCAGCAGGAAGTAGCTGCCGAAGCGGTTGATCGTGGCGAAGCCGAGGTCGTGGGACTCTCCGAAGTTCCAGCCGAACAGTTCGAGTTCGGGGATGTTGGAGATACCCGCGGAGCCGTTGGTGACGTTGGGGCCCGAGGTGCCGTTGAGGTTCTGCATGACGAGCCGGAAGATCTCACCGAAGCCGAGCGTCACGATGGCGAGGTAGTCGCCGCGCAGCCGCAGGGTGGGGGCGCCGATCACGACGCCGAAGACCAGTGAGACCGCGGCGCCGGTGAGCATGGCGGCCCAGAAGGGGAACCGGACGCCGATGCTGGACGCGGCGGAGCCGGAGACCAGGGCGGCGGTGTAGGCGCCGACACCGAGGAACGCGACGTAACCGAGGTCGAGCAGGCCGGCGAGGCCGACGACCACGTTCAGGCCGAGTGCCACCGTCGCGAAGATGAGGATGTTGGTCGCGACGGAGGTGTAGGCGTCGTTCTCCTGGGTGACGGGGAACGCCGCCGCGGCGACGAAGGCCGCGGTGAAGGTGACGTTGCGGTGCTTGAGCGTGAGGGTCTTCAGCCGCCCGATGAGTCCGGCCCGGTTGAGGCCGACGAAGGCGAAGGCGACGAGGATCAGGAAGCCGACGAAGTCCTCGGCGGTCTCCGTGTCGATGCCGTAGGTGAAGACGTACAGACCGATGCCGAACGCCACGACGATGGCGAGGATCTCACGCCAGGCCGGGGCACCCTCGACGGCCGCGACGGGGCGGGTGACGTGGCCGAGCCGCAGCCAGTGGAGCAGGGCGCGGACGGCGACGGCTCCGGCGCCGATGGCGACGCTCTGGACCAGGTCCATGGTGGTGAACGTGGCCCAGTCCTCGGGCATGAGCATCACGCCGACGAGGAACGCGCCGCCGCCGAGCTTGCCGGCGGCCGCCCAGTCCCACGGGTCGGTCTCCCTGCGGTCCACGGGGAGTCCGAGTGCGCCGGCGAGCGCGGCGAGCGCGCCGACGCCGGCGACGAAGCCGCCCGGCTCCAGGTTGACCAGGCCGCCGGTGTCGACGGCGATGGCGATGAGGGTGTACCAGACGGCGCCGAAGGTGCCCATGGCCAGGTAGAGGACGGCGTTCTCGGCGCTGGCGGGTGCCAGCCAGCCGGTGCCGCGTACGCCCAGGGCGGCCGCGGCGTACAGCAGGGTGAGGACGCCTCCGGCCAGCGCGATGAGCTGCAAGCCGGCGGGGCTGCCGTAGTAGGTGAGGTCGCCGGGGAACTCGGAGGTCCAGGTCCAGGCGAGGAAGGTGCTGATGATCGTGACGAGCGCGCCGGCCGCGGTGAGCAGGGCCGCGCCCTTGGCCGGGAGCCTCAGCACGGGGGACGTGGCGGGGGTGGTGTCAAGTGCCATGGTTCATCACGCCCGATCCGCGACTCGTTCGCCGAGCAGACCCTGTGGTCTGAACAGCAGGACGAGGATGAGGAGGCTGAAGGCCCAGACGTCCTTCCAGCCGCTGCCGAACTGCTCCATGCCGGGGATCTGGTCGATGTAGCCGGTGGCGAGCGCTTCGGCGAGGCCCAGGACGATGCCGCCGAGCATGGCGCCGTAGATGTTGCCGATGCCGCCGAGGACCGCCGCGGTGAAGGCCTTGAGCCCCATGAGGAAGCCCATGCGGTAGCCGATCTGGCCGTTCTTCAGGGCGTAGGCGACGGCCGCGATGGCCGCGAACGCAGCACCGATGGCGAAGGCCATGACGATGATGCGGTTGGTGTTGATGCCCATCAGCTTGGCGGTGTCGGGGTCCTGCGAGGTGGCCTGCATGCCGCGGCCGGTGCGCGTCTTGTTGACGAACCAGCCGAGGGCGATCATGCACAGCGGGGCGGCGATCAGGACGAAGATGTCGCCGCGCTGGATGGTGGCACCGGCTATGTCGAAGGGCTCCCCGTGGAACTGGGGGAAGGGGACGTCCTTCTTGGCGGCCGGGTACTTCATCCAGATGAGGTACTGGAGTGCGAGGGAGAGGCCGATTGCGGTGATGAGGGGTGCGAGCTTCGGCGCGTTGCGCAGTGGTCTGTAGGCGAATCGCTCTGCTGCGACGCCTGCTCCTACCGAGCACAGGACACCGAAGAGGATCATGAGTGGCAGAGCCAACATGAGCGAGGTGCCCTCGGGCAGGAAGTATGCGTAGACCGTGAAGGCTCCGAAGCCTCCGATCATGAAGATCTCGCCGTGGGCGAAGTTGATCAGCTGGACAATGCCGTAGACCATCGTGTACCCGATCGCGATGAGTCCATACAACGCGCCGAGGATGAGTCCGTTGGCCAGCTGCTGCGGCAGTTCGTTCACCGCATGGCCTCCGTGGGGGTGGGACGGAAATGGTGCCTTTTATGAGTCCGCGCGAGGGCGCTGATGGCGCCCTCGCGCGGCCGTTGGTGTTTCTCTACGTCAGCGAGGTCCGTACGGATTACTCCGCGAACTTGCCGCTCTTGACGTCCTTCCACTCGCCGCCTTCGACCTTGTAGACCGTCAGCGCCTTGTTGGTGGTGTCACCGAACTCGTCGAAGGAGACCTGGCCGGTGACGCCGGCGAAGTTGACCTGGCTCATGGCGGCCATGACCTGGGCGCGGGCGTCGGACGGGACCTTGCCGTCCTTCACGACGGCCTTGACGGCCTGGATGATCGCCCAGGCGGAGTCGTAGGAGTAGCCGCCGTACGCCTCGTAGGCCTCCTTGTAGCCGCCGGCCGCGTAGTTGGCGACGAACTGCTTGGCGGTGTCGATCTTCGCGACCGGCTCCCCGACGGAGGTGGCGAGGTCGCCCTCGGCCTTCTTGTTCAGCTTGATGAAGTCGCCGGAGAAGATTCCGTCGCCGCCCATCAGCGGGATGTTGACGCCGGCGTCCTTGAGCTGCTGGCTGAAGGGGCCGGCCGCCGGGTACTCGCCGCCGTAGTAGACCGCGTCGGCGCCCTTGCTCTTGACCTTGGTGACGATGGAGTTGAAGTCACGGTCGTCGGGGTTGACGTGGTCCGTGCCGACGATGGTGCCGCCGAGCTTGGTGAACTCCTCGGAGAAGGTCTTCGCCAGGCCCTTGCCGTACGTCTTCTGGTCGTCGACGACGTAGACGTTCTTGACGCCGGCGTCCTGGAACATGTAGCGCGCGGCGAAGGGGCCCTGGATGGCGTCGGTGGTGGCGGTGCGGAAGTACGAGTCGAACTGCCGCTTCTTGTCGCCGGCGGCCCAGTTCGGGCCCTGGGTCAGCTCGGGCGCGGTGTTCGCGGGCGAGACCTGGACCAGCTTGGCGGCGTTGAAGACGCTCTGCATCGACTGGGAGACGCTGGAGTTCAGCGGGCCCACGACGCCGAGGACGTCCTTGTTGGCGACGAGCTTGGTCGCGTTCTGCTGGCCCTCGCTCGGGGTGGCCTTGTCGTCGAAGGAGACGATCTTGAACTCGACGCCGGGGACCTCGTTGTTCTTGTTCGCCGTCTTCGCGGCGAGGTCCACGGAGTTCTTGATGCCGAGGCCCAGCGCGGACAGGTCGCCCGTCAGCGGCGCGTCGACGCCGATGAGGACGGTGGTCTTCTTGCCGTCGCTGCCGCCCTTGTCGCCGCCGTCGTCGTCGCGCGATCCGCAAGCGGTGAGGGTGAGTGCCCCCGTGGTGACCACGGCGGTGAGTATCAGTACGGAACGGTGACGCACGATCAATCCTTTCCCCTGGAACGGCCCCCCTCGGGCGGAGGGGCCGGTTCGCCAGCCGGGAGTTCCCTGGTTCGTGAGAGGTGGCTCACCCGGCTGCGGTGACTGGCCGTGAATCTAGGCGTGTGTGAGCAGATCGGGCAGGGGGGAGGCCATGATGTGACTGTCTTGTTATGGCTGGGGCGCTCCAGGCGCCCGCAGGGTGTATCAAATCGGGCAAATCGCCATCCCCTCGTGTTGTCCACATGGCGAGAAGTCCCAGTTCCGCTCAGGGGTGTGGGCCGGGGACGCTGGTTACGGGTCGCAGACGGCGTGCAGGCTCGCGGAGAGGTCCTCGGCGTAGTCGCCGCCGGGTATCCACGCCTGGGTCTCTATTGCGCGCGTGTTACGCAGCGTTACATTCAGGTAGGGCAGCCGGCCGTCCAGCGGCAGCCCGGAGCACCGCGAGACGGTCATGCGGAGCTCCACGTTCCGGGTGCCTCCGGCGGTGAACCCGGCGGGCAGTGGGGGGTTTGTGGTGATCTTGAGTTGGGCGAAATCGGGCGCCAGCCGGTCGATGCGGACCGTCGGTCCTCTGATAACGGTGATGGCGATCCGCATTCCGAAATACGGCTTGTCCGGGGTGGGTTGACTGGTCAGGCCCAGATAGTGGAAGCGGGTCGACTGGAACGGCCACGGCGCGGGCGGAGCTGCGGGCGCCGGCGGCCGGGTGGCCGCGTAGTACCCGCTCCACGCGGCGATCAGCACGAGCAGCAGCGCCCCGATCGCCGTACGCCGCAGCCGCGGGGGCAGCGTGGACCAGCGCTCGGAGACCCGGTCGCCGAGCCGGGCGCGGTCGGTTCCGATCACTTCCGGTAACGGCTGCGGCTCCGTGCCCGGAGCCGGTCCGGGCGGCGCCGTCACCGGGGCCACCCCCCGGGCGGGGCGGAGCGGCCGCCGCGGTCGGCGTACCGCCGCGCGCACTGCTCACGGATCTCGCGCTGGGCGCCGGCCAGCGCCCCCGCGCGGGCCGCGGTGTCCCCGCCGGCCCGCTCGACCTGGGCCTTCGCGGTGCGTACCGCGTTCATCAGGATGGTGTTCTGGCCGTCGGAGAGGCCCATCTGCTGGTAGTCGGCGCCGCTGCCGCCGTCGGGCGCGAGCTGGTCCTCGGCCCAGTACGTCACCAGTTCCGCGCAGATCGCCTCGGGCGGGTCGGGGCTGGGCGAGGCGGTGGCCGGCGCCGTCGTCGAGGGGCCGCCCCGGGCCGTACCGGCGTCCGCCGTGCAGGCGGTCAGCGCGGCCAGGGCGCCCAGAGCCGTCAGGGCGCCCACCGCCGCGACGAGTCCGGAGAGCGGACGATCTCTGCCCATGCCGAAACGCTAGGTCCGCGGCGCGGGGAGGACAAGAGGCGTGCGGGAGGCGGGCGTTCGGCGCCGGCCGGGGAGGTCAGCCCTGGGCGTCGCGCAGCAGGCAGGTCAGGCGCGCGGTGCAGACGCGCCGGCCCTCCTCGTCGGTGACGACGATCTCGTACGTCGCGGTGCTGCGGCCGCGGTGCAGCGGCGTCGCCGTACCGGTGACCAGGCCGGAGCGGACGCCGCGGTGGTGGGTGCAGTTCAGGTCCACGCCGACGGCGACCTTCGACGGGCCGCCGTGCAGCATCGCGCCCACCGAGCCCAGCGTCTCCGCGAGGACGGCGGAGGCCCCGCCGTGGAGCAGGCCGTAGGGCTGGGTGTTGCCCTCGACCGGCAGCGTGCCGACGACACGCTCGGCCGACGCCTCGAGGACCTTCAGCCCCATCCGCTCACCGAGATGCCCCGCGGAGAACAGCTTCTCCAGGTCCACTCCCTCCCCGGACCAGTGGTCGAGGACGGACTGCGGGAAGGACGTATGGGTCTGCTCGCCCATGTGCGGCGGCTCCGATCGGCTGGTGCGGACAGGTCGGGGTGCGGCGTGCACCCCTTCTACAGAGTGCGCCCCTCTATTGGGTGCAGTCTGCTGTGAGGTGCAGTCTGCACCTCATCCGGCCGCGGGCGCTGTGACCGTGGTCTCCAGCCGTACGACGAGGGACTTGCTCGCCGGGGTGTTGCTGGTGTCGGCGGTCGCCTGGAGCGGGACGAGGACGTTCGTCTCCGGGTAGTACGCAGCCGCGCAGCCGCGTGTGGTCGGGTAGTGCACGACGCGGAAGCCCGGGGCGCGGCGCTCGGTGCCGTCGTGCCACTCGCTGACCAGGTCCGCGTACGAGCCGTCCGCGAAGCCCAGTTCCGCCGCGTCCTGCGGGTGGACCAGGACGACCCGGCGGCCGCCCTTGATGCCGCGGTAGCGGTCGTCGAGTCCGTAGATCGTGGTGTTGTACTGGTCGTGCGAGCGCAGCGTCTGCAGCAGCAGCCGCCCCTCGGGGACGGCCGGGTACTCCAGCGGCGCCGCGGTGAAGTTGGCCTTGCCCGTGTGGGTGGGGAAGCGGCGCTCGTCGCGCGGCGCGTGCGGGAGGGTGAAGCCGCCGGGCCGTGCGATCTTCGCGTTGAAGTCCTCGAAGCCGGGGACGACCCGGGCGATCCGGTCGCGGATCGTGGCGTAGTCCCGCTCGAACTCCTCCCACGGGGTGGCGCTGGCCTCGCCGAGGACGCGGCGCGCCAGGCGGCACACGATCGCCGGCTCCGACAGCAGCGCCCCGCTCGCGGGCGCGAGCCGGCCGCGCGAGGCGTGCACCATGCCCATCGAGTCCTCGACCGTGACGACCTGCGGGCCGGCGGCCTGCACGTCCCGCTCGGTGCGGCCGAGGGTGGGCAGGATCAGGGCGCGGGCGCCGGTGACCACATGGCTGCGGTTGAGCTTCGTGGACACGTGGACCGTCAGCCGGGCGCGGCGCATCGCGTCCTCGGTGACGTCCGTGTCGGGGGAGGCGGCGACGAAGTTGCCGCCCATCGCGAAGAACACCTTCGCCCGTCCGTCGCGCAGCGCCTCGATCGAGCGGACGACGTCCAGACCGTGTTCGCGGGGCGGCGCGAAGCCGAACTCCTTCTCCAGGGCGTCCAGGAACGCCGGCGCGGGGCGCTCGAAGATGCCCATCGTGCGGTCGCCCTGGACGTTGGAGTGTCCGCGCACCGGGCAGACGCCGGCGCCGGGGCGGCCGACGTTGCCGCGCAGCAGCAGGAAGCTGACGACCTCGCGGATGGTGGGCACCGCGTGCTTGTGCTGGGTCAGGCCCATCGCCCAGCACACGATGATCCGGTCGGCGGCCAGCACCATGGCGTGCGCCTGCTCGATCTGCTCGCGGGTCAGGCCCGTCGCGCGTTCGGCCTCGGCCCAGTCCAGGGCGCGGGCCGTCTCGGCGTACTCCTCGAAGCCGTGGGTGTGGGTCCGTACGAACTCCTCGTCGACGGCTCCCTCGGTGGCCAGCACGAGATGGCTGAGCGCCCGGAACAGGGCCTGGTCGCCGCCGATGCGCAGCTGGAGGAAGAGGTCGGTGAGCGGGGTGCCGGAGCCGACCAGTCCGCGGACCTCCTGCGGGTTCCTGAAGCGGACCATGCCCGCCTCGGGCAGCGGGTTCACCGTGATGATCCGCGCCCCGTTGGCCTTGGCCTCCTCCAGCGCCGAGAGCATCCGGGGGTGGTTGGTGCCGGGGTTCTGCCCGGCGACGATGATCAGGTCCGCCTGGTGGAGGTCGTCGAGCAGCACGCTGCCCTTGCCGACGCCGAGGGTCTCGGTGAGGGCCGAGCCGGACGACTCGTGGCACATGTTGGAGCAGTCGGGGAGGTTGTTCGTGCCGAACTCGCGGGCGAAGAGCTGGTAGAGGAACGCCGCCTCGTTGCTGGTGCGGCCGGAGGTGTAGAAGAGCGCCTCGTCGGGGGAGTCGAGGGCCGTCAGCTCCTGTGCGATCAGGTCGAAGGCGCGCTCCCAGGAGACGGGTTCGTACGCCGTGGCGCCCGCGGCCAGGTACATCGGCTCCGTGAGGCGTCCCTGCTGCCCGAGCCAGTAGCCGCTGCGGTCCGCCAGCTCCGCGACCGGGTGCTCCTTGAAGAACGCCGGCGTGACGCGGCGCAGCGTCGCCTCCTCGGCGACGGCCTTCGCGCCGTTCTCGCAGAACTCCGCCGTGTGCCGCTTCTCGCCCTCCGGCCAGGCGCAGCCGGGGCAGTCGAAGCCGTCCTTCTGGTTCACCCGCAGCAGGGTGAGCGCGGTGCGCTTCAGCCCCATCTGGGCCTGCGCCATCCTCAGGGTGTGCCCGACGGCCGGCAGTCCGGCGGCGGCGTCCTTCGGGCCGGTGACCTCCGGTGCGTCCTGGGCGGGATCGCTGTGCGGCGCGTGGCGGGCCATGGGTGTCACCTCGGTACGTGGGGGGCGCACGGCGGTGTGCGCGTGGTGCGCCTTCGATCCTGCCACGGGCGTGCGGAGGGCGACGCGCCGGGCGGGCACACCTCGCGTACCCGTCTCCGCGCCGCCGGGCGTGAGATGTCAGTGGGGCGTGGCAGGATCGGTGCCGTGGCTGACAACGCATCGAAGACGAACCGACCCCGGCTGATGCTCCTGGACGGGCACTCGCTCGCCTACAGGGCGTTCTTCGCCCTGCCCGCGGAGAACTTCTCCACCACGACCGGGCAGACGACGAACGCGATCTACGGCTTCCTCTCGATGCTGTCGAACACGCTGCGTGACGAGACGCCCACGCATCTCGCGGTCGCCTTCGACGTCTCGCGCAAGACGTGGCGCTCCGAGCAGTACGGGGAGTACAAGGCGAACCGCTCCTCGTCGCCGGACGAGTTCAAGGGCCAGGTCGAGCTCATCGGCGAGGTCCTCGACACGATGCACGTCCGCCGCTTCGCCGTCGACGGCTTCGAGGCGGACGACGTGATCGCCACGCTCGCCACCCAGGCGGAGGCCGACGGGTACGACGTGCTGATCGTCACGGGCGACCGCGACTCCTTCCAGCTCGTCTCGGACCACGTCACGGTGCTCTACCCGACGAAGGGCGTCTCCGAGCTGACCCGCTTCACCCCGGAGAAGGTCCAGGAGAAGTACGGGCTGACCCCCTCGCAGTACCCCGACTTCGCCGCCCTGCGCGGCGACCCCTCCGACAACCTCCCCGGCATCCCCGGCGTCGGTGAGAAGACGGCCACGAAGTGGATCAGCCAGTTCGGCTCCTTCGCCGAGCTCGCCGAGCGGGCCGACGAGGTCAAGGGCAAGGCCGGCCAGAACCTCCGCGACCATCTGGAGGCCGTGAAGCTCAACCGTCTGCTGACCGAGCTGGTCCGCGACGTGGCGCTGGACGCGGGCCCCGGCGACCTGACCCGGCAGCCGTACGACCGGCAGGCCCTCGGTGTGATCCTCGACGCCCTGGAGTTCCGCCACCAGAACTTCCGCGACCGGCTGCTGGCCGCCGACCCGGCGGGCGCGGAGGCCGAACAGGTGGAGGCCGCCCCCGGCGTCGCGGTGGACGGCGTGGTGCTCGGCGCCGGTGAACTCGCCCCGTGGCTGGCCGCGCACGGCGGCGCGGAGCTGGGCGTCGCCACGGTGGACGTGTGGAAGCTGGGCTCCGGCAGCGTGAGCGAGGTCGCGCTGGCGGCCGCGGACGGATCGGCGGCCTGGTTCGACCCGGCGCAGCTCGACGAGGCGGACGACCGGGCGTGGGCCGGCTGGCTGGCGGACGCGGAGCGTCCCAAGACCGTCCACGACGCCAAGTCGCTGCTGCGGGTCCTCGCCGAACACGGCTGGGCCACGGTCGAGGGCATCACCATGGACACCGCCCTCGCCGCCTATCTCGTCAAGCCGGGACGCCGCGGCTTCGCCCTCGAACAGCTGGCCGTGGAGTACCTGGGCCGCGAGCTGGAGCCCGCCGCCGAGGACGGCCAGCTGGCCCTCGGCGCCGACGACGGGGCCGAGGCGGACGCGCTGATGCGCCAGGCCCGCGCCGTCCTCGACCTCGGCGAGGCGTTCCGGCCCAAGCTCGAGGAGGTCGGCGCGGCCGAGCTGCTGCGCGACATGGAGCTGCCGCTGTCGACGCTGCTCGCCCGGATGGAGCGGGCCGGCATCGCCGCCGACCGCGGGCATCTGGAGGGGATGGAGCAGCAGTTCGCCGCCGCGGTGCAGCAGGCGGTGCAGGAGGCCCACGACGCTGTGGGCCACGAGTTCAACCTGGGCTCGCCCAAGCAGCTGCAGGAGGTGCTCTTCGGCGAGCTGGGACTGCCGAAGACGAAGAAGACGAAGACCGGCTACACCACGGACGCCGACGCGCTGGCGTGGCTGGCCGCGCAGACCGAGCACGAGCTGCCGGTCATCATGCTGCGCCACCGCGAGCAGTCCAAGCTGCGCTCCACGGTCGAGGGCCTGATCAAGACGATCGCCCCCGACGGGCGGATCCACACCACGTTCAGCCAGATCGTCGCGGCGACGGGCCGGCTGTCCTCCACGGACCCGAACCTGCAGAACGTGCCGGTGCGTACGGACGAGGGGCGGGCGATCCGGCGCGGCTTCGTCGTCGGCGAGGGCTTCGAATCGCTCCTCACCGCCGACTACAGCCAGATCGAACTGCGCGTCATGGCGCACCTGTCGGAGGACGACGGCCTGATCGAGGCGTTCAACTCCGGTGAGGACCTGCACGACACGGTCGCCTCGCAGGTCTTCGGTGTGGAGCGGACGGCCGTCGACCCCGAGATGCGGCGGAAGATCAAGGCGATGTCGTACGGCCTGGCGTACGGGCTGTCGGCCTTCGGCCTCTCGCAGCAGCTGGGTATCGAGGCCGCCGAGGCGCGCAAGCTGATGGACACGTACTTCGAGCGCTTCGGCGGGGTACGGGACTATCTGCGCCGGATCGTCGACGAGGCCCGCGCCACGGGCTACACGGAGACGGTGCTCGGCCGGCGCCGCTATCTCCCCGACCTCAACAGCGACAACCGCCAGCGCCGCGAGATGGCCGAGCGCATGGCGCTCAACGCGCCCATCCAGGGCACGGCGGCGGACATCGTGAAGATCGCGATGCTGCGCGTCGCGTCGGCCCTGGACGCGGAGTCGCTGCGCTCCCGGATGCTGCTCCAGGTCCACGACGAAGTGGTCCTGGAGATCGCCCCCGGCGAACGTGAAGCGGCGGAAACCCTGGTCCGCCGCGAAATGGCCGCCGCGGTATCCCTCCGTGCGCCCCTGGAGGTCTCGGTGGGCGCGGGCCCGAACTGGGAGTCGGCGGCCCACTAGCCCTTCGCGGGGGCGCCCGAGCCCCGGGGGCACCCGTCCGCGATCCGGCACGGCCCACCACGCTTCGGGCCCCGGGGCCCGAGGCCCGCACGGAGGCGGCCGTGCTGGGCCGCAGCGCCCAGCGCCCGGGGGCGGGCCCCACCCCGCCGCACGGGACTACGCGTGCCGAGGCAACACCTGCGCCGGCCAGGGTGACTGGTAGACCAGCAACGGGTGGCGTGTGGGTGGGGGCGAAACCCGCGCCGAAGGCGCGGGGGCCGGCGCCGCCAGGCAATGGCCCGGGGGGACGCATCCCGCGCCCGGGGCGCGGCCCCGCGCAGCGAAACGCGCGCCGGAGGCGCAAGCGCAGCCGGTGACGCCGGGGACCCACGGGGACCGGGGGACGAACCGCAACCGTCCCCTGGCCGAACAGCGTCGTACGCAGAGGTGACCGCTAGATCCGTATGGCGAGTTGGGTTAGGGTCACGTGGAATCGAGGCACGAGGACCCGTGCCGAGAAGCCGCACCAGGGGAGGGGTCAAAGCCATCATGGCAGCGCAATTCGGACGGCGTCTGCGCAGAGGAGCGGCGACAACAGCCATAGCGGCGGCGGCGATGGCGGCCCTGGCCGCCTCCCAGGCCCCGACGGCGCTCATCGCCGGCGACGACAAGGCGGGCGACAGCCAGCCCGACGAGATCGCCCTCGAGGACACCGCGACGGGCGGCTCCCCGTACTACACGGACCTCCCGCCGCTGACCTCCCCCGGGAACGACGGCGGTTCGCCCGGCGCCCAGGGCGGCACCGAGGCCGGCATACCGGCCACCGTCCTCGCCGCGTACAAGAAGGCCGCGGCCGAGGTCGGCCGCACCAAGCCCGGCTGCAACCTGGAGTGGCAGCTGCTCGCGGCGATAGGCAAGGTCGAGTCCGGCCACGCCCGCGGCGGCGCGGTCGACGCGTACGGCACCACCCGCAGCAAGATCCTTGGCCCCGTCCTCAGCGGCGGCGCGTACGCGAACATCGCCGACACCGACAACGGCCTGTACGACGACGACAGCACGTACGACCGGGCGGTCGGCCCGATGCAGTTCATCCCGGGCACCTGGGCCACCTGGGGCGCCGACGGCAACGCCGACGGGCGGCGCGACCCGAACAACATCTACGACGCGGCCCTCGCGGCCGGCAACTACCTCTGCGCGGGCAGCCGCGACGTGGGCACGGCCACGGGCCGCGAGGCCGCGATCCTCAGCTACAACCCGTCGCGCGAATACGTCACAACCGTTCTGTACTGGTACAACTTCTACAAGAACGGCGCCCACTCGATCCCCGACGGCACCGGCACGCTGCCGAGGAACCGCAGCGACGACCCGAGCGGCGACGGCACCCCGGGCGGCGGCGGCACGCCGTCACCCACCCCGCCCACCGGAGGCGGCGGCAGCACCACCCCGCCGCCGAGCACCCCGCCGCCCACCGCGGACCCGGCCCTCACGGTCGCCACCCTGCTCGACAACGGCACCGGCGCGCTCAGCACCACGCAGGGCCACACGTTCGGCGAGCGGGTCAGCGTCAAGGCCGCAACGTCCGGCGGCGGCACCGTCATCGGGGTGAAGGTCCGCTTCACCATCGTCGGCACCACCGACACCCGCTTCTCCGGCGGCGCGGCGGACGCCACCGTGACCACGGGCGCCGGCGGCGTCGCGACCGCCCCCGGCCTGGTGGCGGGCGAGCAGACGGGCGACTTCACGGTGCGCGCGACCGTCGTCGGGAACAGCGCCGTCAGCCGGGACTTCGCCGCGGGCGTCAGCGTCCGCCTCGCCGACGCCCTGGCCCGGGTGGACGGCGGCGGCGCGCTGAGCGCCACGGCGTCCACGGCGTTCGGCGACGGCGTGCAGTTCAAGGCCACGGACGGCGGCACGGCCGTCGCGGGCACGGCCGTCACTGTGACTGTCGTGGCCTCCGCCGAGAACCCGGACTCCGTCACCGACGGCCCGTACTTCAAGGACGGCGACGGCAACCCGGTCCGCACCCGCGAGCTGCAGACGGACGCGTCCGGCGTGGTCTCGATACCGCAGCTGTACGCGAACGCCACGACCGGCAGCTTCGCCCTGAAGATAACGGCGGCCGGCGGCGCGACGGAGTATCTGACGCTGACGGTCGTCGCCGCACCGGACCCGACGCCCGATCCGACGACGGACCCGACCACGGACCCGTCCACGGACCCGACGTCCTCCCCGTCCAGCGAGCCCTCGGCGACGGAGTCGTCCCCGACGGCGACCTCGACGCCGTAACGGCAGCGCCCCGGGCCCAGGCGACTGGGAACGCCCCGGGGTCCGGGCCACACGCACCGCCCCTCCCGCAACGGAGGGGCGGTGCCGTCGTTTGCGCGCGCGATGTGTTCCGCTCTCGGCCTTGTGTTGCTACCGTGCCGAAAACTGACGATCCATCAGTTCTTACGCCGGAGGCTGCCCATGCGCGCACTGGTCGCGGCGGCGATCGGAGTCGCCGTCGCCTTCGGACTCGTCTTCCTGCTGGTCGGACTGGCCACGCCGATGTCCGGCGACACCTCGCCGAAGCCGCTCCTCACCACCGCCCCCGCCCACCCCTGAGCCGGACAGGAGCCCGAGCCATGCGCCGCAGAGCAAGCCTGGTCCTGCTCGCCCTCGCCTTCTTCCTCGCGACCCTGTCGCCGCTGCTGCGCTGGTACGCGTTCCCCCGGGTGGTCGCGGTACCCCAGAACCAGTACCAGGAGACGGTGCTGGAGGCCGAGAACGCCGAACTCCTCGACTACAGCAGCCTCAAGCCCCGTATCGAGCCGAAGGTCACCATCATCCAGACGCTCAAGGGCAATGTGGAGGCGGCGAAGAAGGTCAAGGAGGAGACCGGCCGCGACGTCGTCGTCTGGGACGCGCTGTCGTACGCGCACGACTCCAAGGGCCAGACGGTGACCTCCATCCCCGAGCGCTACATCTTCGACGGCCACACCCAGGAGCCCGTCCACGCGAGCGGCGAGTCGGTCGACGGTGACGCGGTCCGGCGTACGGGCCTGACGTACAAGTGGCCGTTCCTGACGAAGAAGCGGGACTACGAGTACTACGACCCGATGACGCGCGCCTCCGCCCCGATCCTCTTCAAGGGCGTGCGCGACCACCGCGGGATGGAGGTCTACTACTTCGAGCAGACCATCCCCTGGCAGAAGGTCGTGCTGCCCAAGACGCTGCCGCTGGGCATGAAGCCGGCGGACGTCGAGAAGCTGGGGCTGGAGCGCTGGTACACCACCAAGCGGATGTTCTGGGTCGAGCCCGTCACCGGCGCGCCGGTGCGGGGCGAGGAGATCCACAAGGAGGAGATGCGCTGGCCGAAGGCGTCCGGTATGCCGCCGCTGCCCGCGTTCTCCGCGCACGTGAAGATCCGCGACGACTACATCGACCACATCACGGACCTGGTCAAGGCCAACCGGCAGCGGGTCCTGATGTTCCACACGTACATCCCCATCGGCCTCCTCGCCCTCGCGGCAGCCCTCCTGGCCGCGAGCCTCTGGCTGGAGTCCCGCTCCCGCCGCGCTCCCGACGAGGCCCCGTCCCCACAGCCGACCCCGTCGCCGCCGGAGCCGGTAACGGCGTGACGGGGCGCGGGGCGCGCGAGCCGGTCACGGCGTGACCGGGTGCCGCCCGCGCGGTGCGACGGGGGCTTCGCCCCGGGCCCGCGGGGGGGGGAGGGAGGAGGAGCGGTTGCTGGGGAGGGCCGGACTAGCACCGTGCCTCGGCGCAGGGCGTAGGAGCCCGGGTGCCCCGGCGCTCACAGTGCCCAGGCGCCTCCGGCTCGCAGACCGCCGGGTGCCCCGGGCGCGCAGGCGCTGCGCTGAGGCGCACGGCGCCGGTCCCGTCCCTTCCGGAACCGGCCACGGCGTGAATGGGTGCCGCCCGCGCGGTGCGACTGGGGGGGCGCTCCGGCCCGCAGGAGGCTGGCGCCGCTGGAGGCGGGTGCGGGACTGACACCGGACTTCGGCGTAGGTGCGCAGGCGAGGAGCCTGGGAGCCCGGGTGCCTTCTGGGTTGTGCGCCACCGCGGGCTTCGCCTCCCCGTGAGCGGGGGTCGGCGCGGTCGTGGTCGAAGGGGCGGGTGCGGACAGCACCGGACTTGGGCGCAGGCGCTGCCCCGGATGGGTCGCCGTTCCGGCCTGGCAGGGGGAGACAACCGTCCCCACCGGAACCGGTCACGGGGTGACCGGCGTCGCCCGCGGGGTGCGACTGGGGGCTTCGCCCCCGGCCTGCGGGGGGCGCGGTTGGGGAGGGGCGGACCCGCACCGGGCTTCGGCGCAGGCGCCCGGGAGGCCAGGTGTCCCGACGCTCACATCGTCCAGGCGCCCCGGCTCTCAGGCGCCCGGGTGCCCGGCGCTCATGTCCTCGGCGCTCAGCTGCGAGGCGCCGGTCACGGCCCCGTAGGCGGCGCCGGTCCCGTCCCCGCCGGGGCCGGTCACGGCGTGATCGGTGCCGCCCGCGCGGAGCGGCTGGCGCGCTCCCGGCCTGCGGGGGCCGGCGCCGCTGGGGGGCGGGGGCGGACTGGCACCGGGCTTCGGCGTAGGCGCGCAGGCGCTTCAGGAGCTCGGGGCCCGGGTGCTCATGCCCTCGGCGCTCAGGTGCGAGGCGCCGGTCCCGGCCCCGTGGGCGGCGCTAGTCCCGTCCCCGCCGTGGCCGGTCATGGCTTGACCGGTGCTGCCGGTGCGACCGGGGGCGCTCCCGGCCCGCGGGGGCCGCCGCCGGGGCGGGGGAGGGCCGGGTGCGCACTGGTGCCGGGCTTCGGCGTAGGCGCGTAGGCGCTTTAGGTGCCCGGGGGCCCGGGTGCTCATGGCCTCGGCGCTCAGGTGCGCGGCGCCGGGTCCGTTCCCGCCTGAGCCGGTCACGGTGTGGCCGCCCGTGCTGTGCGAGCCGGGGCGGCGTGGTTGGGGACCGCCGGGCTTCTGCGTGGTGCCTGGGTGGGTGGTGAGGCGGTGGTGCGTCTCCCGTGGGGTGGTGGGTGTGGGAGGGGTGGCCTGGGTGTGGGGGGCGTGAGCCACACTGGCTTCGTGAGCCTGCGCCGAGATGCCCTGGGCAGTCTGCCCGTACGGACCGTGTTGCCGGAGCTCGGGCAGGCCCTGGACCGGCGCGGTGCCGCCGTTCTGTGCGCGCCGCCCGGTACGGGGAAGACGACCCTCGTGCCGCTCGCCCTCGCCGGGCTGACCGACGGGGGCGCGGCGTCCGCGCGGGTCGTCGTCGCCGAGCCGCGGCGGATCGCCGCGCGCGCCGCGGCGCGGCGGATGGCGTGGCTGCTCGGGGAGTCCGTCGGGGAGACCGTGGGCTACACCGTGCGGGGCGAGCGCCGCGCCGGCGCGCGCACCAGGGTCGAGGTCGTCACCACCGGTGTCCTGCTGCAGCGCCTGCAGCGCGACCAGGAGCTCGCCGGCGTGGACGCCGTGATCCTCGACGAATGCCACGAGCGGCACCTCGACGCGGACACCGTGGCCGCGTTCCTGCTCGACGTACGGGCGGCGCTCCGCCCCGAGCTGCGACTGGTGGCCGCCTCCGCCACCACCGACGCCGAGGGCTGGGCCCGGCTCCTGGCCGCGCCGGTCGTCGAGGCGCGCGGCGTCTCCCACCCCGTGGAGGTCGTCCACGCGCCCCCGCCGCGCCCGGTGAAGCCCCCGCACGGCATGTACGTGGACCCCGCGCTGCTGGAGCACGTGGCCGCCGTCGTACGGCGGGCGCTGGCCGAGCGCGACGGCGACGTGCTGTGCTTCCTCCCCGGTGTCGGGGAGATCGCCCGCGTGGCCGGGCTGCTGGCCGGCGCCGGGGCGGAGGTGCTCCAGGTGCACGGGCGCGCGCCCGCGGAGGTCCAGGACGCCGTCCTGGCCGGCGGGGGCGACGCGCGGCGCGTCGTCCTCGCGACGTCCGTCGCCGAGTCCAGCCTCACCGTTCCCGGCGTACGGACCGTCGTCGACTCGGGCCTCGCCCGCGAACCGCGCGTCGACCACGCCCGCGGCCTGTCCGCCCTGACCACCGTCCGCGCCTCGCGGGCCGCCGCCCGCCAGCGCGCGGGCCGCGCGGGGCGGGAGGCGCCCGGTACGGCGTACCGCTGCTGGACCGAGGCGGAGGACGGCCGGCTGCCGCGCTTCCCCTCACCCGAGATCGCCGTCGCGGACCTCACCGCGTTCGCCCTGCAGGCGGCGTGCTGGGGCGACCCCGACGCGACCGGGCTCGCCCTGCTCGACCCGCCCCCCGCCGGGGCGATGACGGCGGCCCGCGACGCGCTGCGGGCGATCGGCGCGGTGGACGACCGCGGCCGCGCCACGGAACGCGGCCGGCGGATGTCCCGCCTCGGCGTCCACCCCCGGCTGGCGCGCGCCCTGCTCGACGGAGCGGCGGAGGTCGGGCCGCGCGCGGCGGCGGAGGTGGTGGCGCTGCTCAGCGAGGAGCCCCCGCGGTCCTACGGCGACGATCTGGCGGACGCGTGGCGCCAGGCCCGCCGCGGCGGCGACGCGTACGCGTCGCGATGGCGCGCGGAGGCGCGGCGTCTCGCTTCCGCGGCGGGGGGCTCGGGGTCTGCGTCGGATGCCAGCTCGCGGGCCGCCTCGGGTGCCGCCTCGGGGGCCGCGGAGGCGTCCCCGGAGCCCGGCACCGCCGCCGGGCTCGTCGCGGCGCTGGCCTTCCCCGAGCGCGTCGCCGCGCGGCGGGGCGAGCGGACGTACCTCATGGCCTCCGGCACCCGCGCCGAACTCGCCGACGGCACCCGGCTGCGGGGCTCCGCCTGGCTCGCGGTCGCCGTCGCCGACCGGCCGGTGACGGCCGCCGCCGCCCGCGTCGGGCTCGCCGCTCCCGTCGACGAGGCCACCGCGCGGCTCGCGGGTGCGGCGCTGCTCTCCGAGGCGGACGAGGTCGGGTGGGACCCCGGCCGCCGCGCGGTCACCGCCCGGCACGTCAGCCGCCTCGGGGCCGTGGAGCTGGATGCCCGGCCGCTGCGCGACCCGTCGCCCTCCCTCGTCCGCCAGGCGGAGCTCGACGGCCTGCGTCGCGAGGGTCTCGGCCTGCTGCGCTGGACGGACGCCGCGCGGAGCCTGCGGACCCGGCTTGCTTTTTTGCACCGCACGCTGGGTGAACCGTGGCCCGACGTGTCGGACGAGGCGCTGCTGGCCTCCGCCGAGGAGTGGCTGGGGGCCGGCCTCGCCCGTACGGACGCGGGGCAGATGCTCACCTCCCGGATGCCGTGGGCGAGCGGTGCGGCGGCGCGGCTCGACGAGCTGGCGCCGGAGCGGTTCGAGGTGCCCAGCGGATCGCGGATCCGTATCGACTACGGCGGGGAGCGGCCGGTGCTCGCGGTCAAGCTCCAGGAGATGTTCGGCCTGCACGAGACGCCGGCCGTGGCGGGCGTGCCGTTGCTGGTGCATCTGCTTTCGCCTGCGGGGCGGCCTGCGGCGGTGACTGCGGACCTGCGGTCCTTCTGGGCGGATGGGTATCGCGCTGTCCGCGCGGAGCTGCGCGGGCGGTATCCGAAGCATCCCTGGCCGGAGGATCCGGCGGGTGCGGTTGCTACGCGGCATACGAAGGCGCGCTCGGGGCGGCCGCCCCGCTGAGGCCCCCGGGGGCTCCGCCCCCGGACCCCCGTCGCGGGCTGCGCCCGCTTGTCGCGCCTGCGGCGCTCGTCCTCAAACGCCGGACGGGCTGGTTTTGCGCCCTGTGCCCTGTTGCCTGGTGGGCGGAGTTTCGGCGCTGCGCGCCTCGTCCTCAAACGCCGGACGGGCTTCATGTCGCCTTTGCGTCGGCTGACGCGCATCCGGGCTTCGCCCGGAGTCCTCAAGCGCCGGACGGGCTGGTTATGGGACCTCCGCCCCGGCGCCTGGTCGCGTGGGCCGGGCGGGGCTCACCGTACGAACACCCGGCGCATGTATGGGCGCTGGATCACCACTGCCACCACCCGTGTCGCGTCGTCGAAGACTTCGGCCAGTTCGCCCGTGCCCTCCACCGTGACCTCCGCCACCCGGTCCAGGCCCAGCGGGTCGGCACGGACCACGTCCATGACCTGGTCCTCCTGGTACCAGCGTGCGAGGGCGGGGTCCGCCGCGGCCCGTAGCAGCAGTTCCGGGTGTTCGGGCGCGGACCACAGGGTCATGCCGCCCTGCTCGTACGCCAGGTTCAGGTGGATCGACCCGGCGTCCGTCTCGGCGGAGAAGGTCTCGTGGACGTGCGTACGGCCGGGGTCCTTCTTGGTGAACGTCTGGGTGCGGTTCACGCGGGCGAGGACGCCGTCGCGGTAGTGGCCGGGGACGGCCGCCGGGTCCTCGGTGTAGGTGCGCCAGTGCAGATGGGCGACCTCGCCGGTCGCGGCGTGCCGGGCCTGCGAGACGAACGCGGCATAGCTCACCTGTGCGAGGCCGGGCGGCGGCGAGCCGTCGGCGCGGGTGGAGGCGTACACCTCGTGGAAGGGGACGAGGACGTTCGCGTCACGCAGAGCCGTGCCGCGCAGGTCGTCGCCCGCGTAGGGCGCGAGCTCCCAGCCGTCGGGGAGCCGGCGCTGGAGGGCGCCCGCGTTCGCCCGCAGGGCGATCATGGTGCGGGCCGCCGCGATGCCGTCGGAGTACGTCAGATCAGTCATGCCGGTAGTGACCGGCCCGGCGCGGAGAACTCATCGCACGCCCGGAAAGCCCGGCGGCGCCCCGCAGCTCACACCTCGCAGACGAAGATCGCCGTCCCCGGGATCAGGTTCCCCCGCAGCGGGGACCAGCCGCCCCACTCCTGGCCGTTCCACGCCGGCCACTCCGGCTCCACCAGGTCCACCAGCCGGAAGCCCGCCGCGACGACGTCCCGTACCCGGTCGCCGAGCGTGCGGTGGTGCTCGACGTAGACCGCCTCGCCGGAGGCGTCCTGTTCCACGTACGGCGTACGGTCGAAGTACGAGGCCGAGACCGACAGGCCCTCCGGGCCCGGCTCGTCCGGGAAGGCCCAGCGGATCGGGTGGGTGACCGAGAAGACGAAGCGCCCGCCCGGGCGCAGCACCCGGCGGACCTCCGCCAGCAGCGCCACCGGGTCGGCGACGAAGGGCAGCGCCCCGTACGCCGAGCAGGCCAGGTCGAAGGACGCCGCGGCGAAGGGGAGGGCGGAGGCGTCCGCCTCCACGAGGGGGAACGACACGCCGATCCGCAACGCGTGCTGGAGCTGGCGGTGCGAGAGGTCCAGGGCCACCGGCCGCGCGCCCTGGGCCGCCAGCCAGCGCGAGCACTGGGCCGCGCCCGCGCCGATCTCCAGGACCGAGCGGCCCGCCACCGGGCCCAGCAGGCCCGCGGCCGCCTCGTCCAGGCCCTCCGGACCCCAGACGAACCGGTCGTCCCCCAGGAACGCTCCGTGGTCGCTCTGGTACTCGTCGGCGTTGCGGTCCCACCAGCCGCGGTTCGCGCCCGCGCTCTCCCGGGCGCCCACGGGCCGCCGCGTGGCCTCCGCGTCCTCGTCGACGGCGCCCGGCGGGACCGCCCCCGCCTCAGCCGCCGAGGTGAAGCGCACGCCAGGGTCTTGGTTCATCGCGAGTACCGTCGTAACCTTCCGCTCAACGCCCGGGTGACATGGCTGTGACTGCCGGGGGCGCCTGGGCATTCATGCCGGAAATAGTCCGCGCTGCCCCAGGTGCACCTCTTCGCGCATTGACCCTGCCCGGCTGCCCCCGTATGCTACAAGTTGCGCTGCGGGCCTGCGCGCCTCAGACGGAGCAGGTCGCGCTCGCATCAGTTGTATGTCCCCTCGGTTCTCGAGGCGCTCCCGAGGAGCCTGCACAGGCTCCCTCGATGAGCGCCTTCAAGGCTGTCCGGCTTCGGCGGTGCGATGTAACGGGCTCTCGGCGTAGCAGTACCTACGACTCAATGTCCGTACCGGAGCCCTTTCCCACATGACGAGCAGCACCGAGACCACCGCCACCACCCCGCAGGTTGCGGTCAACGACATCGGTTCCGAGGAAGACTTCCTCGCAGCGATCGACGAGACGATCAAGTACTTCAACGACGGCGACATCGTCGACGGCGTCATCGTGAAGGTCGACCGGGACGAGGTCCTGCTCGATATCGGTTACAAGACCGAAGGCGTGATCCCCAGCCGGGAGCTGTCGATCAAGCACGACGTCGACCCCAACGAGGTCGTCGCCGTCGGTGACGAGATCGAGGCCCTGGTCCTCCAGAAGGAGGACAAGGAAGGCCGTCTCATCCTGTCCAAGAAGCGCGCTCAGTACGAGCGGGCCTGGGGCACGATCGAGAAGATCAAGGAAGAGGACGGCATCGTCACCGGTACCGTCATCGAGGTCGTCAAGGGTGGTCTCATCCTCGACATCGGCCTCCGTGGCTTCCTGCCGGCCTCCCTCGTCGAGATGCGTCGCGTCCGCGACCTGCAGCCCTACGTGGGCAAGGAGCTCGAGGCCAAGATCATCGAGCTCGACAAGAACCGCAACAACGTGGTCCTCTCCCGCCGCGCCTGGCTCGAGCAGACCCAGTCCGAGGTGCGCCAGACGTTCCTCACCACCCTGCAGAAGGGTCAGGTCCGCTCCGGCGTGGTCTCCTCGATCGTCAACTTCGGTGCCTTCGTGGACCTGGGTGGCGTCGACGGTCTGGTCCACGTCTCCGAGCTGTCCTGGAAGCACATCGACCACCCGTCCGAGGTCGTCGAGGTCGGCCAGGAGGTCACGGTCGAGGTCCTGGACGTCGACATGGACCGCGAGCGCGTCTCCCTGTCGCTGAAGGCGACCCAGGAGGACCCGTGGCAGCAGTTCGCCCGGACCCACCAGATCGGTCAGGTCGTCCCGGGTAAGGTCACCAAGCTGGTGCCGTTCGGTGCGTTCGTCCGCGTGGACGAGGGCATCGAGGGCCTGGTCCACATCTCCGAGCTGGCCGAGCGCCACGTGGAGATCCCGGAGCAGGTCGTCCAGGTCAACGACGAGATCTTCGTCAAGGTCATCGACATCGACCTCGAGCGCCGCCGCATCAGCCTCTCGCTGAAGCAGGCCAACGAGTCCTTCGGTGCGGACCCGATGGAGGTCGAGTTCGACCCGACCCTGTACGGCATGGCCGCGACCTACGACGACCAGGGCAACTACATCTACCCCGAGGGCTTCGACCCGGAGACCAACGAGTGGATGGACGGCTTCGACAAGCAGCGCGAGGAGTGGGAGCGTCAGTACGCCGACGCCCAGACCCGCTTCGAGCAGCACCAGGCGCAGGTCGTCAAGTCCCGCGAGGCCGACGCCCAGGCGGCGGCCGAGGGCGGCGAGGCCCCGGCCCCGGCCGGCGGCTCGTACTCCTCGGAGACCGCTGAGGACTCCGGCGCCCTGGCTTCCGACGAGGCGCTCGCCGCGCTTCGCGAGAAGCTGGCCGGCGGCCAGAGCTGAAGCTGAGCCTCGGACCGGGCTGAACTCCGGACCGGGCAGCGCAGGGCCCGTCCCCTTCGGGGGGCGGGCCCTTCCGCGTACCCGGGCCGCCACGGCTGCACCGCGGCCGCCGCGGCCGCGCCGCCACGGATCGACGCGCCGTCGCGGCTACCGCCGTACCACCGCGGCTACCGCCGCACCGCCGCGACCTGGTGCCAGCCGCCGCGGCCGTCCGACTCGTCGAACCAGGCAGGCGGGTTCTCCGCCGCGTCCGCGAGGCTGGTCCAGACGCCGTTGAGGAGGTCGGCGGTCTCCCGCTCCGGGAGATCCATGGCCACGTTCCTGCGGACGTACTCCGCGTCACGGCGGCCCTGGACCGTGGGGGCCACCTCGTTCAGGGTCGCGAAGAGGGCGCGGGCCGCGTCGTACTCCTCGACCGCATACGGGGTCGCGGCCAGGTCCGCCCCGAGGCGCTCCGTGACCTCGGCGGCGTGGGCGCGGTCCGGGTCCAGGGCGGCCAGGTAGTGGGCGCGGACCCGTAGCCAGCCCGCCGGCGGCTGCGCCGGGGCGCCCGGTTCCGTCGCCGAGGTGCAGCTGGGGGCCGACCAGTCGCGGAACGCCTTGATGCCCTGGTACGACGAGAACTCCACCGCGCGCAGCCAGTCGTCGCCCCGCGCGTCCTGGGCCTCGACGTACACCGCCTGCGGGCGGACGTCCGCCAGGGCGTCGACGATCAGCTCCTCGGCGTCCGGGGTGTCGGGGCCGAGCGGTTCGACGGTGACCTCCAGGTCCTTCGACCGCAGGGTGTCGATCAGCGTACGGGCCGTCGGGGCGCTGTTGTCCCCGAGCACCAGCACCCGGTGCACCCCGCGGCTGCCGGCGAGGCGGTCGGCCAGGACCGCGCCCATGTCCTCGCGGTTGATGACCGGGTTCAGCTCGGCCCCGCCGCGGTCGTACGCCGGCCGCGGCTCGTGCTCGAGCTGGCAGGCGCGGATCAGCGGCAGTTCGTCGAAGCCGGAGCTGAGGGCCGTCGTCGGCCGCGGGTCGCCGGCGACCACGCCCACCAGGCCGGGGTGCTGCCGGGTCCAGCCGTCCACGGGCATGGTCTGCGAGCCGTCGGCGGCCACCTCCACCGGGTCCGTGAGGACGGTGGTCCCCCCGCCGGCGTCCCGGTAGGCCGCGTCGACTGCCGATCGGAGGGCCTCGTCGCGGCCGGAGACCGTGGTCAGCGTCATGGCGCCGACCATGAGCGGGCCCTGTGCGTCCTCGTGGGGCATTCCGTGGTCACTCATGCCCACGAACGCGGAGATCGTCCCCGAGCCGAACAGGACCGCCATCACGATGCCGATCACGACGAAGCCCACGCGCCGCCCGCCCCTCGGGTGGCGGGCGTACGGACGCGGCGGCACGGTCGCTCCCCAGCCGGGGTGCGGGCGCACCGGCAGCGGCGCGGGGTGGAACGGCGAGCGGGGGACGGGCGGCGGGTAGCCGTGGCCGGTCGGTACCGGGGGAGGCAGCGGGGGCGCGGGCCGGGACCGGGGCGGTGCGGCCGGCCGGTTCGGGGATGCCGCGGGAGCCGGCGGGTCCGGGGCGGCCGGCTCGCTCTCCGCGTCCAGCGCCGCCCGGACCGCCTCCGCCGCCGCGTGCGCGTCCGCCGGCCGGTCCGCGGGATCGCGTGCCATCAGCGAGAGCACCAGCCGGTCCACGGCCGCCGGCAGGTCCCGCACCGCGCGGCTGGGGCGCAGCGGAGTGTCGTTCAGATGGTTGTACATCACCTGCGCCGACGAGCCCGTGTACGGCGGCCGGCCCACCAGCAGCTCGAACAGCACGCAGCCCAGGGCGTACAGATCGGTCCGTCCGTCCCCGGCGTCGTCCCGGAAGCGCTCCGGCGCCATGTACAGCACGCTGCCGAACGGCAACGCCCCGGTACGGGTGAGCCGCTGGCCGTCGGCCGCCTCGACGAACCGGGCGATGCCGAAGTCCAGGACGCGCACCGCGTCGTCCTCCGTGACCATGATGTTCGCCGGCTTGATGTCGCGGTGCACGATCCCCGCCCCGTGGGCGGTGGCCAGCGCCTGACACGCCTGCTCCGTCCAGGCCAGCGCCCGGCGCCAGGGGATGCGGCCCTCGTCCTTCAGCGCCCGCTCCAGGCTCCGCCCGCGCACCAGCGACATCACCAGGTACGGCGTACCGTCGGCCACCCCGTGCTCGTGCAGCGTCACGACGTACGGGCTGTCCAGGGCCGCGACCGCGCGGGCCTCGCGGTCGAAGCGGATCAGGAGCTCGGCGCGGTCCGCCTCATCGGCCTCGCCCGGCGGGGCGAGGATCTTGACGGCGACCTCCCGGCCCAGCCGGGTGTCGCGCGCCCGCCACACCTCGCCCATCCCACCGGTGCCGAGCTTCTCGAGCAGCTCGTACCGTCCGTCGACCAGGTCCCCGGTGCCGGCCACGGCGAACCCCCTTATCCCTGTACCGGGATGGACGGTCCAGGCGCGCGCCGGGTTCCCGCCGAACGCACCCGACACACCGCACGCGGCCGGTCGTTCGGTAAAGGTCTGGTATGGCGGTGGGCGGCCGGCGGGCCGCGGGGAGTTTACGTGTGCAGGTGGGATGCCCCGCCAGTGGTCTGGGCCACTGTCCCGGGCGTACACGCGACAGGCGTCCCTTTTGGCGCTCTTGACGCGGCGTCCCCGCAGGTCACAGTGTGTGCGGCGGACCAGCCGGACGCAACACCCCCCGGGAGAACCCGTCATGACACCCAGTCAGAGATCCAAGGCCGCACTGTCGCTCGTCGCCACCGGCGCGTTCAGCCTCGCCCTGCTCGGTCCCGCCGCGCACGCCGGCGCGGACGAACCCGGCGTGGAGTGCCCGAGGACCCTGGACTGCGAGTGGGTGCCGGCCGCCTACACGCAGACCGATCCGGCGGACGTCACGTCGTACGGGAACTACGACGTCTCGGAGCGTCCGGCCACCAACCGGGTCCGCTACATCGTCATCCACGACACCGAGGAGACGTACGACGACACCATCAAGATCTTCCAGGACCCGCAGCGGGCCGCCTCCGCCCACTACGTGATCCGGGCCGCCGACGGCCATGTGGCGCAGATGGTGCGGAACAAGGACGTCGCCTGGCAGGCCGGGAACTGGTACGTCAACACGCACTCCGTCGGCATCGAGCTGGAGGGGTACGCCGCGCGCAACGAGTTCACCCCGCAGCAGTACGCCGCCACCGCCCAGCTGGTGCGCTACCTCGCCGCCAAGTACGACATTCCGCTGGACCGCCAGCACATCATCGGGCACGACAACGTCCCCGGCATCAACACGCCCCGCATCGCCGGCATGCACTGGGACCCGGGACCGCACTACGACTGGAACCTGCTCTTCTCGCTGCTGGGGAAGCCCACCCTGCCGACCGGCAGCGCGGGCAGCCGGCTCGTCACCGTGAACCCGGTCTACAAGAAGAACATCCAGGCCGTCCGCGACTGCGAGACGAACGCCGACATCCCGCCGCAGCCCTCCACTTCCCTCCCGCTCTACACCGCCCCGTCCAAGGACGCCCCGCGCTGGCGCGACGCCGGCGAGCACATCGACGGCTCCGCCGGCACCAACTGCGCCCAGGACACCGGCGCCTGGGTGTTCAGCGGCCAGAAGTACGTCGTCGCCGAGCGCCAGCCCGGCTGGACGGCGATCTGGTACCAGGGCGGCAAGGCGTGGTTCCCGAGCCCCGACGGCGTACGCACCACCACCCCGCAGTCCGGCTGGGCCCTGCGGCCGAAGGCCGGCAAGGACGAGGTGCCGGTGTACGGAGCGGCGTACCCGGAGAAGGCCGAGTACCCGGCGGAGATCCCGTACTACACGATCAACCCGCTGCCCTACACGCTGAAGGCCGGCCAGGAGTACGCCAGCGGCGGGGAGACCCCCGACGGCTACTACTACGCGATGTCCTACGACGGCTCCCTCCCGCTGGACCGCACGCTCGTCCCCGGCGCAGCGAAGTACTACACCGTGCAGATCGGCGCCCGGATCGGCTTCGTGAAGGCCGACGACGTCGACGTGGTGCGGCTGCGCTGACGGGTTCGTCCGCCTCGTCCACCGGAGATCCGCACGGTCCACCGGGATCCACCCGTCCCACCGGAGATCCACGCGCCACCCGCAGGGAGAAGAACACCGCACCCGAGAAGAAGGAGACCCATGCGCAAGCTCAAGCACGCCGCGGTCGTCGCCACCGCCGGCCTCGCCCTGGCCCTCGGGGCCACGGGCACCGCCCAGGCGTCCACCCCGACCGAGTACGAGTTCGCCGGCGCGTACGACACCGAGGCGCAGTGCCTCGCGGCCGGCGACCAGGGGGTCGGCGACGGAACGTACGCGCGCTATCGCTGTCTGCTCTTCGAGGCCCGCTGGGACCTGTACGCGGTCTTCACCAACGGGGGCTGAACCGGGCCCCGGGAATCATGACGGGCCCGCTGGGGTTGGATACGTACATGGGTATGTACGAATGGGATCCCAGCGGGCTCGCCGCCGTCGAGGCCATCACGGACCACGACTCGGCCGGCCTGGTCATGCTGTATCACTTCGACGGATTCATCGACGCCGGTGAGACCGGCGAGCAGCTCGTCGAGGGGCTCCTCGACGGACTGCCGCACCAGGTCGTCGCCCGCTTCGACCACGACCGGCTGGTGGACTACCGGGCCCGCCGGCCGCTGATGACGTTCAAGGGCGACCACTGGGCCGAGTACGACACCCCCTCCATCGAGCTGCACCTGGTGCGCGACGCCACGGACGCGCCGTTCCTGCTGCTGGCCGGCCCCGAGCCGGACGTCGAGTGGGAGGCGTTCGCCGCCGCCGTCCGGGAGATCGTCGAACGGCTGGCCGTGCGGATCGCCGTGAACTTCCACGGCATCCCGATGGGCGTGCCGCACACCCGCCCCGTGGGCGTCACCCCGCACGGCAACCGCACCGACCTGATGCCCGGCCACCGCGCCTACTTCGACGAGGCGAGCGTGCCGGGCAGCGCGGAGGCGTTCGTCGAGTACCGCCTCTCCCAGGCCGGCCACGACGTCCTCGGCGTCGCCGCCCACGTCCCGCACTACCTCGCCCGCTCCACCTACCCGGACGCCGCCCTGACCGTGCTGGAGGCGATCACCGCCGCCACCGGGCTGGTGCTGCCGCGGCAGGCGACCGCGCTGCGCACGGAGGCGATGCGCGTGCAGAACGAGATCGAGCGGCAGGTCGAGGAGGGCGACGACGACCTCGTCGCCATGGTCCGCGGACTCGAGCACCAGTACGACGCGGTCGCCGGCGGCGAGAGTCGCGGGAACCTGATCGCCGAGTCGCAGGACCTGCCGACGGCGGACGAGCTGGGCCAGGAGCTGGAGCGCTTCCTCGCGGAGCGCGAGGGCGACGGGGACTGAGACTTTCGCAGCCGTGGGGCCGGGAAGCCCGTCGTTACGACGGGAGCCCGGCCCTTTCGTGTACGCGGACGTCCGGCTCCCTTTCGTGTACGCCGACGTCGCTCACGCCTGCGGCAGCGCCCGGGCCGCCCGGCCCATCCACTCCGCGACATGGTCCGCGACCCCCGCCCCGTGCCGTACCCAGCGGAAGTGGTCCAGCCGCCGCCCGCCCGCGCGGGACGCCGTGTAGCGCCACTCCTCCAGCCGTGCGCCCGGCACCTTCCCCACCAGATGGCTCACCGCGCCCGGCGGGGCGTAGCTGTCGCCCGCCACGCCGACGGCCAGCACCGGCAGGTGCAGCCGGCGCAGCAGCGCCTCGTAGTCCGTGCCGCCCACCTCGTAGCGCCCGGTCCGCGACGTACGCGCCCAGTCCCGCATGATCCGGGCCGGCTGCCGCCCGCCGAAGCCGAGGCGGTGCCCCGGCCAGCGGCCGAGCAGCCTCGCCGTCAGGCCCGCGAACTGGCTGAACGCCAGCACCCCGGCGCCGCCCAGCGCGCCGAACGCCCGGTACCAGACCGAACCGGCGGCCACCACCGCCACCGCGTCCGGCGCGGGCCGCCGGGTGCCCGCGCCCCGGGCCGCCTGCAGCAGCGCCAGCTGGCCGCCGAGGCTGTGCCCCAGCACCGCCAGCGGCGCGACGGGGTACGCCGCCCGCAGGCCGGCGATCGCCGCCTCCAGATCGTCGATGAGCTCGGCGTAACCGAAGTCCTCCGTGTGGTGCGACCGCTCGCCCTGGCCGCGCTGCTCCAGGACAACCGGGGTGAGCCCGGCGCGGTGCAGTTCGGCGGCCAGCGGGCGGTAGAAGCGGGCGGGCGTGCCCATCGCGGGGGAGAGCAGCACGACCGGGGCCGAGGGGTCGGCCTGCGGCAGCCCGTGCAGGGTGAACAGGGCGTCGTCGGTCGCCACCGCGGTGGCCAGGGGCAGGAGTTCGGCGGTCACCAGCGGATGATCGCACCAAGTGGCGGGGAAGAGCAGTGGCGTACGCCACGGCGGGCGGAGGCGCCGGGTGGCGTCGCGTACGCTGCGGGCATGCTCAAGGTCGGACTCACCGGCGGTATCGGCGCCGGCAAGAGCGAGGTGTCCAGGCTCCTCGCCTCCTACGGCGCGGTGGTCATCGACGCCGACAAGATCGCCCGTGAGGTGGTCGAGGTCGGTACGCCCGGGCTGGCGGCGGTCGTCGCCGAGTTCGGCCCCGGGGTGCTGGCGCCGGACGGCAGCCTGGACCGGCCGGGGCTGGGCGCGGTCGTCTTCGCCGACGAAGCGCGCCTGAAGGCGCTGAACGCGATCGTCCACCCCCTGGTCCGCGACCGCTCGGCGGAGCTGGAGGCGGCGGCGGGCCCGGACGCGATCACCGTCCACGACGTCCCCCTGCTCGCGGAGAACGGCCTCGCCCCGCTGTACGACGCGGTGGTCGTCGTCGACGCGTCAGAGGAGACCCGGCTGCACCGCCTGGTGGAGCTGCGCGGGATGTCGGAGGCCGAGGCCCGGTCCCGGATGGCGGCCCAGGCGACGCGTGCGGACCGGCTGGCGATCGCGGACCACGTCATCGACAACGACGGTCCGCTGGGGGACTTGGCACCCCAGGTGCGCAAGGTCTGGGAGGCCCTCCGTGAGCGGGCCGGGGACCTGCGGGGTGCATGACACGGAATAGGGCTGGGAAAGATCGCGTTGACGATTAGGACCGGCGCGGCCGGTCCCTGAGGCGTGCGCCGCGTACTCCCGGAAGGAGCCCGCCCGTGTCGGAGCGCTCACCCGAGACCCATCTCGTCGACTTCCGGGCCGCCGAGCAACTGCTCGCGGCCCGTGATCCGCGCGGGGCGGTGCAGCTCCTGGACCCGGTCGTCGAGGCCCATCCCGAGAACACCGCCGCCCGGCTGCTGCGGGCGCGCGCCTACTTCCACTCCGCGCAGCTGGGGGCGGCCGAGGCGGAGTTCCTCGTCGTGCTGGACCGCGAGCCGGACAACGCCTACGCCCACTTCGCCCTCGCCCGCACCCTGGAGCGGGGCGGCTCCCTCCGCGCCGCCGAGGCGCAGCGCCACTTCCGCCTCGCGGCGGCGCTGGACCCGCGTCCGGACTTCGTCCAGGCGGCGCGTTTCGAGGGGTGACAGGGCGCCGGGTGCACCCCGGTGCGGGGGCTGCCCGCCCCGCACTCCGCCTACTCGTACTCCGTGCCGCCCTTGCGCGTCAGGTACGCCCCGCTGACCGCCTTGGCGATCGCCCGGCCGCCCAGCTCCGGGCTGTAGCGGTCGGTGCGGGGGCGGATCACGACGCCCTCGCGCAGGTGCAGTTCACGGCCCGAGACCGTCTCCCGGCCGGTCGCCAGCTCCAGGATCCGGGCGGCCTCGAACGGTCCCTCGTACAGCTGCGGAACCTGCGGGAGTTCGCCCGCCAGGGTCTCCGCCAGCTCGGCCGGGTCCAGCCAGCGGACACGGCCGGCGGTCTGCACGGCCACGTCGAAGACCGCGTACGCCGGGCCGCCGCAGCGCGCGTCGGTGCCGTAGCCCAGGTCCTGTACGCCGGACCCGTACACCTCGCCGTACACCCCGACGCGCTCGGCGCCGTACTTCGCGGCGAGGCGCGCGGCGGTCTCCGGTACGCCGTGGGAGCGCACCGCGCGCCAGTACAGGTTCCTGCCGTCCTCCTTCAGCGCAAGCCGCTGCGTGCCCAGCCCCTTGGACGTCACCTGCACCTGGCTGCCGTCGGCCGCGTGGTATGTCAGGCAGCACGCGGTGCCGTGCAGCTTCTCGGTGACGACGACGGGCTCGCCGGGCGCGAAGACGTCCGGGTAGCGCTGCAGGTTCTCGATGTCGATCCACGGCAGCAGGTCCGGCGCGGACTCCACGTCACCGCTCATCGACACCGGTACCGGCGGCGCCCACTTGACGATGCCCAGCCGCTCCGCGAAGTCCGTCCCGTCGGCGGTGGCCTGCTCCAGATCGACGCCGTCGAGGGCGGCCGGCCGGCATACGAGGCCCTGGCTGAGCTCGCCGCGCAGCCGGACGGCCTTCACCCGGTTGTGGGCGGGTCCGGCGAGGCGGCCGGTGAGGCCGAGTTCGTCGATCAGCGGGTCGGGCAGCACGGACTGCTCGGGGATGTAGACGGCGAAGTCGCCGCTGCGGAAGGCGCCCTTGGCGACCACGGCGCGGTAGAGCCCGACCTGGGCCAGCTCGAGCGCGTCGGCGTTCGGGTGGACGTGGATGGTCAGCCGCTCGGCGGTGACGCGGAGTGTGGACATGTCGATAAGGGTGGGCTGTTGGGGTGGCCGGGGGCGAGCGATTTTCCTCGGGCCCCGGGCAGTTCGGCCGCGCGCTACGGGCGGTTGGCCCCGCGGGTGATCGCCGCGGCGACCGTCGTGGCGAGCAGCCAGCCGGCGGCCATGAGCAGGTAGCCGAACCACTGCAGCTCGTCCGGCGGGCCGTACGACTGGCAGTCGGGGATGCTGCCGACCGGGACCAGGAGGTCGAACGTCAGCTCCGCCGGGTCGCACTCGACGGGCTCCGGGCCCACCGGCCCGCGCCACGTGAACATCGCCGTGCCGGCTGCCAGCAGGCCCAGCAGCCACAGCAGCGCCCGGGCCGGCTGGTAGCCGTAGCCGACGGTCAGGTCCTGCAGATGACCCCACAGCCGGGCGTACCACGGCAGCCCCGCGCGCCGCGCCCGCTGCTTGGCCAGCAGCACCCGGCGGGCCTCGTCGTCGTGGCCCACCGCGCGGTAGACGGCGGCCAGTTGCTCGTACGGCTGGGGGAGGTACCCCTCGTCGTCCAGGGCCAGCCAGCGCAGCCGGCGTGCCGCCGGGAGCAGCGTGCCGAAGCGGCCGTACACCGTGCCGTCCAGGTTGAGCCGGGCGGGCCAGGAGGCGGGGTCGTCGCGCAGGACGCCGATGGTGGCGTGCCGCAGCGAGACGCGGCCCTGCGGCGGGCCGTCGGTCAGCAGGTCGAGGTCGCGCACCTGGGCGTGCAGCAGGGTCAGGGCCGTGCCGCCCCCTTCGCCGGCCGAGAGCCGCGCCCCGCGCAGATCCAGGCCGCCCTCGATCCGGGCGCTGGCCAGGCGCACCTCGCCGGTGACCGTGCAGCCGTCGCGCAGCAGCAGGCCCGCGCCGACCTCGAGCGCGGAGGCGTACAGGGCCCGGCCGCCGGGATGGTGGAGCCGGGCGCCACCCAGGAAGAACGTGCCCGCGATCCGGGCGCCGGGCATCCGGACCATGCCCTCGGCCTCGAGCCGCGACGCGCTCAGATCGCCCTCGATCTGGGCCCGTACCGCGTCGAGGGCGACGCCGCCCGGGTTGCTGAGGCGGGCGTCTCCCAGATGGAGGTTGCTGCCGAAGACGGCGTTGCGGAAGGTCACCCGGCCCTCGGCGGTGAAACCGTCGCGCAGGAAGGCGTCGTTCTCCACCCGCAGCCGGTCGGCGGTCAGGGCCTGCCCGTCCGGGCCCGCGATCCGGCAGCCGTCCATCAGCAGCGCGCCGGTGACCGTGGCGCCGACGAGGCGGATGTCGCCGTCGACGGTGCAATGTCGCATGCGGACGATTCCGTCGATCACGGCCTGCGAGGCGAGCAGGCCAGGCAGGCGGGAGCCGTTGAGGGAGAGCTGGCGCATCCGGGTGCCATAGAGCGAGGGCTGCTGCTCGAACCAGCTGTCCGTGATCCGCAGATGGTGCCCGATCTCCGCGTGGTCCAGCGTGAGACGCCCGGCGATCCGGGCGCCTCTGAGCTCCACCGCGGGCTGCGCCCCGGGTTCCGCCTCCCGCGCCCCGAGCAGGAGCGCGGCGACGACCTGCGCGCGCACCGTGCGCTCCGGCCCCCAGCCTTCACCGCGCGCCGGATCGTCGGCAGCCGGGTCACCGGAGCGGAAGTCCAGCAGCCGGCCGGCCGGAAACGCCTCCCACAACTCCCTTTCGGGCGCCGTCAGATCCTCCGGCCGCATATCTCCCGCCCCCATAACCATTCGAATCCCGTACGTGCACGCGCTAGCGTGCACCCGTGGCGAAACTCAATCAGATCATCGCCGTGGAGAAGGGCGTCAAGTCCAAGTCCCACCAGGACCTCACGGCGGCACATCACAAGCTGCAGAAGCCGGCGCTGCTGTCCGGTATCGCGCGTACGTACCAGCCGAAGGACGAGGAGGGCGAGCAGCTGCCGCCCGAGTCGACGCGCGTGCAGGTGCGTACGGACGAGGTGCTGCGGGAGACCGCGAAGGTGCTCACGCGGCTGTTCGACGTGACCGCCACGAAGGACTGGGCCAACTGCGAGGCGCGGGCGGACGTCACGGTGGACGGGCGGACGCTGCTCGCCGATGTGCCGGTGTCGTACCTGCTCTTCCTCGAGAAGCAGCTCACCGACCTCAACACCTTCGTGCGCAAGCTGCCCGTGCTGGACGCCGCGGAGACGTGGGCCGAGGACGCGTCGTCCGACTCCTGGAAGACGGAGCCGGTGCGGACCGTCCGTACCAAGAAGGTGCCCCGCAACCACGTCAAGGCCGAGGCGACGGAGAAGCACCCGGCGCAGGTCGAGGTGTACTACGAGGACATCCCCGTCGGCTACTGGACGACCGTGAAGTTCTCCGGCGCGCTGCCCGCGCGGCGGGTGAACGAGCTGCTCGACCGGGTGGAGAAGCTGCAGCAGGCGGTGAAGTTCGCCCGCGAGGAGGCCAACGGCGCGGAGGTCGTCGACCAGCGGGTCGGGGACGTGGTGTTCGGCTACCTCTTCGGATGAGGCCGGGAGGACTCTTGTAGGGTTTCCAACAGACCCCCTCGTCCGGCAGGAGACCGGGCGGGGGTGCGCGAGGAGCGCAAGCTGAAGCTGAGGCTTGTCGTGACGACGCGGTTCCAGTGGAGGTTCGAGTCCTCCCCGCGGCACCATCCGCCCCCTGCGGGCGGTACCGGGCCGCGGTAGCCCAACCGGCAGAGGCAGACCGCGATCAATCTCAGACTCTCGCTCCAGATTCAGCATTCGCCGCCGAACGCCGGATCGACCGGGTACCGGGCTGGGGTCGTCTGATGCGGGTTCGACTCCCGCCGCCCGCTCTGCACATGCGGGCGTAGCTCAAAGGAAGAGCGCGACGACGTAATGACTGACCCGACCCTCAAGCGTGCCGGTGTGCGCAATTGGGCGGCACTCTCAGGGCCCGGGGGCTGGACATGCCTCCGGGCCCGCTCCGTTCTCGTCCGCCCACGCGGCCAGCGCCGCGAAGTCCTCGTCCCGCAGCCCGCGCCGGGGGTCGACGTGGTGGAGCAGGGCGGGGCCGGGGTGGTGGGCGGCGAAGAACCGCTCGTCGGCGTCCGTGATCTCGTCGTCCACCCAGGCGAAGGCGCGGCCCGCGGCCCAGCGCAGGATGTGCGGCGCCTTCCAGTGCACGCCGTCGGGCTCTACGGCGAAGAGCTCCGGCCACTCGATGACCGGCAGCTCGGGAAGGCCGAGTACCGGGGCTATGTGGGTGTTCGCCCCGTGCATCCAGGTCGTCGCCCAGACCAGCTCGTACGGCAGGCCGAGGAGCCGGGGGCCGTGGGCGGGACTCAGCCAGACCCGCAGCGGCCGGGCGCCGCCGTGGCCCAGGGGTGCGGTGAAGCGGTGCGTCGTATAACCGGCGGGACGGCGCTCGGGTTGGGCCGCGTAGGGGTTGAGGGGGCCGTCTACGTCCAGGAGCAGCAGGGGGCGGGCGGTCATGGGCCGATGATGCCCTACGGAGGCGGGGTCAGGCACCGTCGCCGGACGCGCCCCCCGGTATGGCGTGGAGACGGGGCGGGGCCGGGTCGGGGTCCGGTTCGTCGGGGTCCAGGGCCGCCAGGCCCAGGTCCTGCTCGGCCGATTCCAGCTCGTCGAGCACGTGGTGGTAGTCCATGCCCGCGAACGCTACATGCTCGTACTGACAACGCGCCCCCACCAGGGGCTTCTTGTCGTACTGGAGCGGCCCGCACGGCAATTCCCCTCGCCATCCGGGCGCTGTCGTGCGAGGCTGGGGCCGACGACCCAGACCGACGTTGGGGGCCATGATGACCGCAGAAGGCGCACCGCAGAGCGAGCAGACCGACCCCGTGCCGCCCGCCGAGGACGACGTCAAGCGCAAGTTCCGGGAGGCGCTCGCCCGTAAGCAGAAGAGCCGTGGGGGCAAGGGCGGGCCGGGAGGCGACCAGGACTCCTCGAAGATCCACGGCGCGCACGGGCCCGTCGGCGGCAAGCGCGAGTTCCGTCGTAAGAGCGGCTGACGCCCCTCAGGGCGGCGGGACCCACGGCCCGCTCGGGACAGAGTCGGCCCGCTCGGGACACAGCACCACGGCCCGCTAGGGACAGAGCTCCACGGCCCGCTCGTGACGGAGCACCACGACACGCGAGGGACAGGGCGCCGGTTGCGACTCACCGCGATCTCCTGGCCGCGGTTGACCGCGGCCCTGGCCCGGCGTATCGCCGCGCTCGAGCCCGCCGACGGCGGCGCGTTCCCGCGTGTGGCGGTGGACGGCGCGCCCGCCGCCCGCCCCGCGGAGCTGGCCGGGGCGCTGGCGGAGGAGCTGCCGCCGCTCGGGCGGCGCGTCCAGGTGATCGGGGCGGAGGGCTTCCTCCGCCCCGCTTCCCTGCGCTACGAGTTCGGCCGCGAGGACCCCGACGCGTACTACGACGAGCGCCTCGACGTCACCGCCCTGTGGCGCGAGGTGTTCACCCCGCTCGAACCCGGCGGCACCGGCCGGGTGCTGCCCGACCTGTGGGACCCGGTCACGGACCGCGCCACGCGCAGCCCGTACGCCGGACTGGGCCCCGGCACGGTGGTGATCCTGCACGGCCCTCTGCTCCTGCACCACTGGTTCCCGTTCGACCTGACGGTCCACCTCGCGCTGACCCCGGCCGCCCTGGCCCGCCGCACGCCGCCCGCCGAGCACTGGACGCTCCCCGCCTTCGCCCGCTACGAGGAGGAGGCGAAACCCGCCGAGGCCGCCGACGTGCTCGTCCGCGTCGACGACCCGCGCCATCCGGCGTGGACCGGCTAGGGATTCCTCACGGGAGCGGCGGCCGCCCGCCGTCCGTCGCTGTCAGCAGCGCGTCCACCAGCCCCGGGAAGCGCCGGTCGAGTTCCTCCCGGCGCAGCCGTACCCGGCGCTCGCGGCCCACCGCCCGCGTCGAGGTCAGCCCCGCCTCCCGCAGCACCTTGAAGTGGTGCGACACGGTCGACTTGTGGAGATGGCCCAGCCGCACCGCCTCGGGCGAGCAGCCGAGTTCGCCGTCCTGGGCGTAGAGCCGGAACAGCCACAGCCTGGCCGGGTCGGCCAGCGCGTGCAGCACCCGCACCAGCTCGATCTCCTCCGCCGCCGGCTGGGGCAGCAGCTCGCCCTCCTCCGCCATGCCGCCTCCTCGATTGTTTGACAAGTATCAACCTATCACCCTTAACTGTTGGACAGCTGTCAAACAATCGGGAGGGACCATGCAGCTGCGCCTACTCCTGCTCGCACTCGGCACGTTCGCCATCGGCACGGACGCCATGGTCATCGCCGGCATCCTGCCGCTGATGGCCCGCGACCTCGACGTACCGATCGGCGCCGCCGGGCAGGTCGTCACCGTCTTCTCGCTGTCGTACGCCGTGCTCGCCCCGGTCGTCGCCACCGCCACCGGCCGCTGGCCCCGGCGCCGGCTGCTGCTGTCCGGGCTCGCGCTCTTCACCGTCGCCAACGCCCTGACCGCCCTCGCCCCGAACTACCCGCTGCTTCTGGGCACCCGCGTCCTCGCCGCCCTCGGCGCCTCCTTCTTCACCCCGGCCGCCGTCACCGTCGCCGCGATGCTCGCCCCGCCGGAGCGGCGCGGCCGGGCGCTGGCCCTGGTGATGGGCGGGATGACGGTCGCCACGGTGATCGGCGTACCGCTGGGCACCTGGATCGGCAGCAGCGAGTGGCGGATTACGATGTGGCTGGTGTCCGCCCTGGGTGCGCTCGCGCTCGCCGGGATCTGGGCCCTGCTGCGCGCCGAACTGCCCGTCCCGCCCGCCGTGTCGCTGCCCGGGCGCCTGCGCTGGCTGCGTGACCGGCGGGTGCTGGGGGCGGTGGCCACCACGTTCATGTTCTTCCTGGCCGTGCAGATTGTGTACATCTACCTCGCCCCGCTCGTCGCACCCGTCACCCACGGGGACGGCCACCGGCTGAGCGCGCTGATGTTCGTCTCCGGTGTCGCGTCCGTCGTGGGAATGGCCGTCACCGGCAGGCTCGTCGACCGGATCGGCAACCGGCCGACGCTGATCGCCGCCGGCGTGTGGACCACGCTCGGGCCGGTCGCGCTGCCGTGGGCGTCCCGTGATCTGACCGCCGCCTTCGTCTACAGCGCCCTGGCGCCCCTGCTCGCCTGGGGCATCGTGATCGCGCTGCAGCACCGGCTGAGCTCCGTCGACGCGGCGGCCACCCCGCTGCTGCTCTCCCTCAACGCCAGCGCCCTGTACCTCGGTACGGCGGCGGCCGGCGGTACGGGCAGCGCGGCGATTTCCGTGCTGGGGGAGCGGTGGTTCCCGCTCGCCTCCGCGGGCCTGGCGGCGCTGGCCACGGTGCTCGCGGTGGTGACAGGGCGTACGCGAGGGGCCGGGCGGTCCGCCGCGGGGGAGCGGGTCGCGGTGGCCGGATAGCGGCGGGCGGTCAGTCGCCGTCGTCCATCGGCCGGTACGGCGGTACGTCCGGCCCCGGCTGGAAGTGGGGGCCCTGGCGGATGTGGCGGCGGATGACGAAGAGGTCGACGACCGTCACCGCGGCCAGCGCCGCCGTCACCGCCGCCCAGCCGGGGCGCTCGGTGGCGGCGAAGCCGACCGTGAGGAGGGTCATCAGCGCCGTCCCCCACAGCGCCAGCCAGAAGCGCATCCGCAGCGGGCTGCGGGCGTGGATCGGTTCGTCGCCGGTGCGGCGCATGCGGATCATCTCCTCCCCTCCAGGGTCCCGCTTACCCGGAGGTAGTCAAAACCCGTTGTACGGCCGATGATGGCGGCCCCCGCGGCCCGCACGCTAACGTGCGGGACCGTGACCGATGCGATCAGTGACGACACCTTTCCCGGCCGGTACGGACCCGGCGCCACCGTGGAGATAGAGCCCACCCGCGTGGGCCTGGTCCGCACGTCGTACGCCCCCGATCCCGACGGCGACCCCGACCCCGGCGAGATCGTCTGGACCTGGGTGCCGTACGAGGAGAACGACGGCCGCGGCAAGGACCGCCCGGTCCTGGTCGTGGCCCGGGAGCGGACCGGCACCCTGCTCGCCGTACAGCTGTCCTCCAAGCGCCACGACAACGACCGCGAGTGGGTGGCCCTGGGCTCCGGCCCCTGGGACCGCTCGGGGCGCGACTCCTGGGTGGACCTGGACCGCGTCCTGCGCATCCACCCGGACGGCATGCGCCGCGAGGCGTGCTCCCTGGACCGCCAGCGGTTCCACCTGGTGGAGCACCGGCTGCGGCTGCGCCACGGCTGGCGCTGAGCACCCCCCGATCGGACCGGACGGTCCGGGCCCCCGGATCAGACCGGACGGTCCGGGGGCCTGCCGCCCACCGTCTCCACCGCCAGGGCGGCCGCCCGGCAGCCGGCCGCGGCGGCCTCCCCGGGTCCGGAGCCGGCCAGCCACGCCGCCAGATAGGCGCCGGTGAACGCGTCGCCCGCGCCCGTCGTGTCCACCGGCCGCGCCGGTGCCGCCGGGACGCGGGCGGTGACCTTGCCGCCGGCCGCCACCAGCGCCCCCTCGGGGCCGAGCGTGACGACCGCCGTCCCGTGCACCCGGCTGAGCTCCCCGGCGGCGGCCGACGGGTCCGCGAGCCCCGTGAGCAGGGCGGCCTCCGAGGCGTTGGGCAGGATCAGGTCCGCGGCGCCCACCGCCGCGACGAAGGCGGACAGCCCCAGCCGGCGGATGAAACCCGTGGACGCCGGATCGAGGCTGATGGTGGCGCCGCGCCGGTGTGCGGCCGCCGTCGCGAGGTCCGCGAGGGCGCGGCCTTCGGCGGTGAAGTAGACGTACCCGGAGAGATGGACGTGCGTCACGCCGTCCAGCAGCCGCTCGTCCCAGTCCGCCGGCCCCAGGGCGAACGCCGCGCCGCTGTCCGTGAGGAACGTGCGCTCCGCGCCGTCCGCCCCGTCCACCAGGGCGATCACCATGCCGGTGGGCAGCGCGGGGTCGGTCCGCAGCCGCGGTTCGACGCCCGCGTGCCGCAGGGCGTCCTCGTGCCAGGCGGCGGAGTCGGATCCCGCCTTCCCCAGCATCCGCACCGGCACGGAGCCGCAACGCGCCGCCCACGCCGCGACGTTGGCCCCCGCCCCGCCGGGCAGCGTGCGGATGCGCGCCGCGGTGTCCGTCCCGGGCGCGAGGGGGCCGTGGTGGCGGGCGATGACGTCGGTGACGACGTCGCCGATGACGAGGAGCATCAGGGCCGCCCCGGCTCCCCGTACACCTCGTGCCCTACCCCGCCAGGCACCGCGCGATCTCCGCCCCCACCCGCACGTTCCCCCGTACCGCCGCCAGGTTCGCCTCCAGCGACGCCCCCGCGGTGTGCTCGGTGAGGTACGCGAGCAGATACGGCGTGACCGCCTGCCCCGTCACCTCCTCGCGCTCCGCCGCCGCCAGACCCTCCGCCAGCACCCGGTCGTGCAGCGCCGGGTCCAGCTGCTCCGCCTCCGGCACGGGGTTGGCGACGACGACCGCCGCGGAGACCCCCAGACCGTCCTGGGTGCGCAGGACCGCCGCGGCCTCCCGCGGGCCGCCCACCGTCCAGTCCACCGGCTGCCCCGACGAACGCAGATAGAAGCCGGGGAACTCGTCCGTCCCGTACCCGAGTACGGTCACGCCCAGCGTCTCCAGCCGCTGCAGCGTCGCCGGCACGTCCAGGATCGACTTCACCCCCGCGCACACCACGGCGATGCGCGTACGCCCCAGCAGCCCCAGGTCCGCCGACTCGTCCTGCGTCGCGGTCCAGTCCCGGTGCACGCCGCCGAGCCCGCCGGTGGCGAAGACCCGGATACCGGCCCGCGCGGCCAGATACGCGGTCGCCGACACGGTCGTCGCCCCGGACGCGCCCAGCGCGCCCGCCGGGGCGAGGTCGCGGACGCTGAGCTTGCGCATGCCGTCGTCGTTCGCGACCCGGTCCAGCTCCTCCTTGCCGAGGCCCACCCGGGGCGTCCCGTCGATCACGGCGACGGTGGCCGGCACCGCGCCCCCGGCGCGGACCAGGCCCTCCAGCTCCGCCGCCACCGCGGCGTTGCGGGGCCGGGGCAGCCCGTGCGCGATGATCGTCGACTCGAGGGCGACGACGGGGCGGCCGGTGTCCAGGGCCGCGCGTACCTCGGGTGAAATGATCATGTGGAGTACTCCCCGTTCCACGGCGCGGAGAAACCCAGCCCGTCCGGATAGAGCTCCGCCCAGTCCGGCTCGCCCACCTCGGCGGCCTTCTCGTCGTGGCACTCGGCCACCAGGCCGAACCGGATGCCGTCGTAGCGGAGTTCGAAGGGCCGTACCCCGATATCGTCGAACTCCAGCCCGGGCAGGGCGGCGAGCCACTGCTCCAGCCGGGCGTCGAGCCTGCCGTCCGCGGGCACGCCGGGGCCGGGGGTCCACACGTCGGAGCCGGTGTGGTGGCCGTCGGCGTCGAAGCGGTGCAGGACCGCGTACCAACGGCGGTGTTTGAGCCAGTCGTCGACGCCGGGACGGAAGTCGTCCGGATAGGCGGCGGTGATCGAGGCGAAGAACTGGCCTTCGTCGTAGCGCCCGATGTTCTCGGTGCGATAACCCGGTTCGTACCGGATCGGGATGACCGCAGGGATCGGCATGCGCATGACCTTAGCGGCTTGATCGAACCGGGGTGGAGCCCACTCCCCTCCGCGGCGGGTGGAGCCTACTCCCCTCCGTGCACCGTGAGATACCCGGGCGGCACCTCGGCCACCAGCCACACCCCGTTCGCGCTGCGCCGGAACTCGGCGCCGTCCGCGTGCAGCCGGGCCGCGTCCACGGCCAGGACGACCGGTCGGCCGCGGCGGTTGCCGACGCGCAGCGCCGTCGCCACGTCCCCCGACAGATGGACGTCGTGCCGGTTCATCGCCCTCAGCCCGTCCCGGAAGATGGCGTCCAGCGAGCTGCCGACCGTGCCGTGGTAGAGCACGGGCGGCGGCTCCTGCGGCTCGTACCCCAGATCGACGGGGACGCTGTGGCCCTGGCTGGCGCGGATCCGGCGCCCGTCCGCGGAGAGGGCGAAGCGACGCTTGTCGTTGCCGTCGACGATCTCCTGCAGCTCGTCCCTGGTCAGCCGGGTGCCCCGGGCGTCGAGTGCCGCCAGCAGCACGTCGATCTCGACCCAGCCCGCCGCGTCCAGCTTCACGCCGTACCGCGCGGGGTCGTGCCGCAGGCAGTGCGACAGTCTCTTGGAGCTTCTGATCAGTCTCTTCTCATCCATGCTGGTACGAGAGTAGGGGCCGTTCAGCGGCGTACGACAGCGGATTTCCGGGACCGGCCCTACCGTCGGGGTATGACGGGAACACCCTTGCTCCTGCTGGACGTGGACGGGCCGCTGAACCCGTACGCCGCGCCCGAACGGCCGCCCGGATACAGCACGTACCTGGTCACCGGCCTGGACATCGGCCTGCTGCGCGTCTGGCTCAACCCCGCGCACGGCGAGCGGCTGCTGCGGCTGCCGTACGACCTCGTCTGGGCGACGACGTGGATGCACGAGGCCAACTCGGTCGTCGGCGAACGCGTGCTGGGGCTGCCGGTGCTGCCGGTGATCGAGTGGAAGGCGATGCACCAGGAGGACCCCGACGGGCTGTACTGGAAGACGCGGCAGATCGCCGAGTGGGCGGCCGGGCGGCCGTTCGCCTGGGTGGACGACGAGATCAGCGAGCTGGACGAGGAGTGGATCGCGGAGAGTTACGACGGGGAGGCGCTGCTGCACTGGGTCGATCCGCGCACCGGACTGACGGAGGCGGACTTCGCGGCGCTGGAGGACTGGGCGGCGGGGCTGGACGCACCCCGCCGCCGTCCGTCGGTGGGTTAGCCCTCGGTCAGCCGACGCGGAAGCCCTCGAACGTCGACAGCCCGCGCCTGTTGCCCCCGCCGTCCGCCGCCGTCATGAAGACGCCGACGTCCGCGGCCGTCCCGCCGCCGGGCACGGTGGCCGAGCCGACGAGGTTCCAGGTCGTGCCGTCGGTGCTGCACTCGCCCGTGTACGTGTCGCCGCGCCGGGTCAGCCGCAGCAGCACCGGCGCCGGGTACGAGCCCTGCGGGGCGTTGCGGTCGAGGGTGCCGTTGTCGTCGCTGTCCCACGACAGGACGCAGCCGTGGTCGGGGGTGAGGGCGAGGTTGAGGAACCCCCTGGCCGACTGGGCGGTGAGGTCGGAGCGCACGATCAGCCCGGTGCGCGCCCACGGGCCGGTGGGGTCCTGGCCGGTGACGCGGACCGTGGCGGTGGCGCCGTCGGTCAGCGCGCCGGGCAGGTAGACCGCGCCGAACTGCTTGGTGTTGCCCCACAGATCGGCGCCGCCGCCCTCGATGGCCAGCTGGTCGCCGGACTGCCCGAAGGAGGCGTTGTTGAAGGAGACCGTGCGGTACGGCTCGGCCACCCCGTTCGACTTCAGCAGCCGCACCGAGGCGGAGGTACCCGCCGGCTGCCCGGCCGTCGTGTACGCCGCCCGCACCGGCAGCCGCAGCACCAGATCGCCCCCGTCGGCGGCGAGGGACACCCGCCAGCGGACGGTGAGGGTCTGCCCCGGGGCCAGCGCCGGCGCGGTCAGCGGGGTGAGCGGCTCGGCGGTGACGCCGTCGGGGAGGGTCAGGCCGAGGGCGACGTCCTGGGCCGGGGCGAAGCCGTTGCGGTTGGTGAGCGTGGCGGTGACGGTGACGGGGCTGCCGGCGGTGAGCGTGGCGCGGTCGGCGGAGGCCGTCAGCAGGGCCTGGTGCGGGTCGCGGGCCAGGGAGGCGGCGAGGTCGCCGGCCAGCGCGTGGATGTCGCCGCGGGGCTGGGCGGAGTACGTCGTGCCGCGGTCACGGGCCCAGGCGTCCTCGTGGGCGAACCAGTCGATGGCGGCGGGGGCGCGGTTCTCCCGCAGGGCGGCGCCGAGTTCGGCGAAGTATCGCTGCCAGCGGCCGTGGTAGAAGTCGCCGAGCAGCCCCTGCCACTCGCGGTTGGCGTAGTCGTGCAGACCGCCGTTGTCGCTGCCCGCGCGATGGCCCCAGGTGGTGACCAGGGAGCGGCAGTCGTAGTCCAGCCGCGCCGCCTCCTCCTCGTCCGCCGCCCACGCGGCGGCCTGGGCGAGATGGCGGCCCAGCAGATGCTGCCGGTCGGTGCCCACGATCCGGTCCAGGCGCTTGATCCACGCCAGCCACAGGGCGGTCAGCTCGCCGAACCGCTCCTGGTCCTTCGCGTCGTACGCGGCCTTGATCTGGGGGAGCAGCAGCCGGGCGCGGTTGGCGAGGGCCTGACGGGCGACGTCCATCAGGTCGTAGCGGTACGCCGGGCTGTCCCGCAGCTCCGGGGCCACGGCGAGGAGTTCGGTGAGGGCCCGGTCGAACGCCGTCGTGTCGTACCGCTCGGCCCGCGGTCCCCAGCTCGCGGCGGTGGTCGTGGTCAGGGAGGGGCGGGCGCAGTAGAGGCTGTCCGGCTGCTCGCTCCAGCTGTCCGTGCGGCGCGTGCCGTACGCCGTGGTGCGCAGCACCTCCCAGGCCGCGGCGGCGTGCGGGTCGTCGGCGCCGTACCGGGCGGTGGCGTAGCCGTGGAACCACTCCCGCGTGTCGATCGGGCCGTCGGTCCAGGCCAGGTCGGTGAGCAGGGCGAGGGCGGCGGCGTTGTTGTCGGCGGCCTCGGGCATCGCCGCGATGCCGGCGAGCTTGCTGCCGGGCTTGTCCCGCCAGCGCGGGTAGAGCTCGGCCCAGTCGGGGGTGTTGGCGCCGAGGACGGTGTGGCCGCCGAAGTTCCAGATGGAGCCGAAGGCGTACGGGGTGCCCAGCCAGTCCGTCTCGCGGTCGTTGACGCTGGGGAAGCGGTCGGAGAGGCCGTCCACGATGAGCATCCGCTCCCGGTCGACGGCCTGCACGATCTCCTTGCGCGGGTTGGTCTGCCAGCCCAGGATCGCCCACAGCGCGTCGGGGTGGGCGGTGCGCAGGGCCGTCTCGACGGCCTTCGCGGCCTCGCCCACGGGCACGTTGCCGGCCAGGCCGCCCTCGTGCAGCAGGTCCATCTTGTACAGGCCGGCCTCGCCGAACAGCGCGCTCTGGTGCCGGTAGAAGGAGGCGGCGACGCGGGCGAAGTGCGGGTCGCGCGGGTCGAGCCAGCCGGGCCGGGTGAAGCCCACCCAGCCGCCCTGCGGGACGACGTTCGCGCCCGGGTTGCGCGCGGCGAAGTCCTCCGGGACGGTGCCGAAGTAGCCGGGCAGTACGGGCGTCATGCCCAGCTCCCGGATCCGGGCGGCGATCCGGCCGCCCAGCGCGGCCCGGCGGCTCAGCAGCTGGGCGGAGACGGGCCCGGCGAAACCGGACATGTTCTGCAGCAGCCACCACGGCTGGTGCGCGGGACCGGGGATCCAGGCGCGCGCCTCGGCGTCGGTGTAGCCGAACTCGCGCAGCACCGCGTGGTAGACGGCGTCCGCGCCGACGTACAGCAGGACTTCGTTGATGCCGTGCAGTGCGAGGACGTCCAGCGCCCGCTCCCACTGCGGCCAGTCGCGGTACGCGCCTGTGTAGCCCTCGCTGGTGTCGTTGTACGCGAAGCGGTGCGGGACGTTCGCCCGGCCGGTCAGCGGCTCGGCCGGGGCGGGCAGCCGCTCGGGCAGGTCGAGCTGCTCGCCGGTCCAGGAGATGTGCGCGTGCGCGGTCCGGCGCAGATACGCGCCGACGCCCGCCAGCTGTACGGCGGGGGTGGTGCCGGAGACCACGATGCGGCCGGAGGCGCCCTCGACGCGGTAGTGGTCGTCCCCGGGTGCCGGGGCGGCCAGGGCGCGCAGCTCGAACTGCGTGTGGTGGCCGGGCAGCAGCCGCTCCAGCGCCTCCGCGGCGGGGGCGGGGTCGAAGGGCGGGTCCGCGGCCTGTCCGTCGCCCGCGGGGGTGGCGGCGCTCGCGGCCGCGCCCGCGTTCGCGTTCGCGGAGAGGGCGGCCGTAACGCCGAGGACGCCGGTCGAGGTGAGGAAACGCCGTCGGTCGAGAGGACTCATGAGGCAACTCCTGCGTAATCCTGCGCGATTTGGGGGATCTTCGAGCAGGATCACGCTCATGTCAAGGAGGCGCCCGGGCGGTGTCCCAGAGGCGTGCGGGCCGTGTGGCGGAGTGCGGCCCAGGCCGCGTGGCCGATCGCGCTCAGCCCTCGGCCAGCTCCAGGATCTTCAGGACCGTGTTCCAGTTCCGGGCCGTGGCCGTGATGCCCAGCTTCTTGTTCGCGAAGTTCGCCGCCAGCTTGGAGCGTCCCAGACCGTTCGGGCACCAGACGTACACGACACGGTCCCCGACGACGTACTTGTCCGGCTCGTACTGGGCCGGATCGTCCGTCTGGAACCAGGTGTCCTTCGGTACGGCGGAGAGGAAGACGGCGAGGAACCTGGCCGGCTCGGCCGGCCCCTCGGGCAGCGGATTGCCCGCGACGATCTCGGCGATCTCCGCACGCGTGCGGACGATCACCGGGATCTGCAGACCGAACTCCTCCAGGATCGCGGCCTCGATGGCCACGGCCGTCTTCTCCGGCACCGTGCCCGGATCGTCGAAGACGACGTTGCCGCTGGCCACATAGGTGACGACGTTGCCGTAACCGCGCTCCGTGAGCACCTCGCGCAGCCGGGCCATGGGGATCTTGTTGTGGCCGCTGACATTGATGCCGCGGAGCAGGGCAATCTGCTTGCTCACGCCCGGACCCCTCCTTGGAGTTGATCATTCCGTCAGTCCGTGCGCGGCATCCTGCCACGAGTGAGTACGCCCAGGACAGCCACCGGAAGGAGGAGTACCGCCCCCGCGGCGTTCAGCCAGCCGTAACTCGCCTGTGCCACCACCACGCCCGCCAGCGCGCCCCCGGCACCCGCGAGGGAGCTCATCGACAGGTCCGCGAGCCCCTGCACCCCGGCGCGCGACGCCTGCGGCACGGAGTCGGTGAGCAGCGCCGAGCCCGACACCAGGCCCGCCGACCAGCCGAGGCCCAGGACGAAGAGGCCGGCGGCGCTCTGCAGGTGGTTGCCCTGCGCCGTACCGGCCAGCAGGGCGGCGAGGGCGAGCAGGGCGACCGCCAGGCCGATCACCGAGATCCGGCCGATGCGGTCCGCCAGCCAGCCCATCACCGGCGAGAAGGCGTACATGCCGAGGATGTGGCTGCTGAAGACCAGGCCGATCAGCTCGATGTCCGCCCCGTGATGGACCAGGTCGAGCGGGGTCATCACCATGATCGCGACCATCGTGGTGTGCGAGACGGCGATCGTCAGCAGTGCGAGCCGGGCCATGGGGGAGCCCTGGACGGCCCGTACGGCGGCGCGCAGCGAGCGGCTCTCGGGGCGGTCGGCGTCCGCCGGGTTCAGCGCCCGGGCGGTCAGGAGCGGATCGGGGCGCAGGGTCAGCGCCATCACGACCGCCGCGACGAGGAACACCCCGGTGGCCCAGACGAACGGGCCCGCCGCCTCGGGTATCCCGGCCCCGGAGACGCTGCGGCCGGCGGGGGCGGCGATGTTGGGGCCGAGGACGGCGCCGATGGTCGTCGCCCAGACGACGGTGGCGATCGCCCGCCCGCGCCGCTCCGGCTCGGCGAGGTCCGCCGCGGCGAACCGGGCCGCCAGATTGGCGGAGGAGCCGGCGCCGAACGCGGCCATGCCGAGCAGCAGCAGCGGGAAGTTCCCGACGACGGCCGCGAGCACCACCAGCGCCGCCCCGGCCGCTCCGATGAGGTACGCCAGCACCAGGCCGGCCCGCCGTCCCCGCCGGCTCATCAGCGACGCCAGCGGCAGGGCCAGCACCGCCGTGCCGGCCACGGTCGACGTCTGCCCGAGGCCGGACAGCGCCTCGGATCCCGAGACCTCCTCGGCGAGCAGGGCGGACAGGGCGATCCCGATCGCCACCCCGAGCCCGCCGAGTACCTGGCCGGCCAGCAGCACCAGGGTCGTACGGCGGCGGATACGGGGCAGGTCCGCGACCAGGGTGGCGGTGTCCTGCGAGGAGGGCTGTTCGAGTGTTGTCACGGCTGGCAGTGTCCCAGAACGGGCGTTCGGGTGGCAGGGGTGTCCTGGGAGGACGGTGCTGTCACCTTCGAGGGTCGGTGAGGTACTAGAACAGCGGCTCCGGCAGTACGCCCTCCAGCGCCAGCAGCTTCCGCTTCGTCTCCAGTCCGCCGCCGAACCCGCCTATCCCGCCGTCGCTCTCCACCACCCGGTGGCAGGCCACCACCACGGGCAGCGGATTCGAGCCCATCGCCCGCCCCACCGCCTGGGCCGCGCCCGGCTCGCCCACCCGCACCGCCAGGTCCTGGTACCCGACGACCGCTCCGTACGGGACGTGCGCCGCGAGCTCCTTCAGCACCTGGCGGTTGAACCCGGTGGACAGGGACCAGTCCAGCGGAAGGTCGAAGTCCTTCCGCCGGCCGGCGAAGTACTCGGTCAGCTGCCGCACGGGCTCCTCCAGGGCGGCGGGCTCGGGCGTCGCGCCCAGCCGCTCCGCGAGGCGCTCCAGCACGGGACCGGCCGACGCCTCGTCCGTATGGAACGCGACCTTGACCAGTCCGGCCGGAGTCGCCGCGAGCAGCAGCGGGCCGATCGGGGTGTCCATCACACGCCAGCCGACAACGGAACCATTCATGCCGGGCAGCGTAGGCGATGCCACTGACACTCCCCGTGGCCCCTCCGCTACCACTTGTCAGACGGTGTACCGATTGGATATCGACGAACCCAAGTCCGTCCTAACTGACGATTCCCGCACGCCAGTCCTACTAGCATCAATGGCTGCCCCGCACAACCAACTTCCGCTTGAGACTGATCACGGTCCAATGCCCAGCATTCAGGGAGATATCGCGTGCAAGGTGCGGTTCCGGTCGACGGATTCACGTACGACCTGCTCACTCCTGTCACCGCCTTCTGCGCGGCAGCCCTCGGCAGTGCCCTGGGACTGCGCTGCACCATGCGCGCGCTGGCGGTGGAGCCGGCAAGACGCGTGGCCTGGCTGGCGCTGGGCGCCGTGGCCATCGGCACCGGCATCTTCACCATGCACTTCATCGCGATGATGGGCTTCACGGCCAAGGACGTGCAGATCAACTACGACCTGCCCGTCACGCTGGCCAGCCTCGTGGTGGCCGTCGTGGTCGTCGGCGTGGGCGTGTTCCTGGTCGGCTACAAGGGCCGCACGCCGCTCGCGCTGACGGGCGGCGGCATGATCACCGGCCTGGGCGTGGCCTGTATGCACTATCTGGGCATGGCTGGCATGCGCATGGACGGCGCCAAACAGGTGTACTCGGCGTCGGTCGTCATCCTCTCCGTCGTCATCGCCGTGGTGGCCGCGACCGCGGCCCTGTGGCTGTCGATGACGGTGAAGAAGTTCGGTGTCGCCGTGGGCGCCGCGCTGATCATGGGCGTGGCCGTCTCCGGCATGCACTACACCGCGATGGAGGCGCTGAGCGTCCACCTCACCGCGGCCAAGGGCGCGCTCACCGGCCGGACGCCCGCGGAGATCCTGGCCCCGATCCTGATCGGTCCCGTACTGCTGCTGGTCTTCGTGGGCCTGTTCGTCGGCATGGACCCGCTGGAGCGGGAGTGGCGGCACCGCGACAGCGACGGCCGGATCCCGGAGCCGCGGGGCGAGGACCCCTCGGTGGCGGAGCCGTCGATGTTCGAGCGGCGCTCCTGAGGGTTCGTACGGCGGCGGTGTTCCGCGGCCCGTGGAGACAGAGACGAGGCGGGTGCTTCCCGGTGACCCACCGGGAAGCACCCGCCTCGTGCGTGCGCGTCGTCAGTCCTCGCCGTGGGACGCGTGGCCCGCGTCGGCGAGCGCCTTGGCCACCTGGTCCGGCTTGTTCGTGATGATCCCGTCCGCGCCCTGGTCCGCCAGCCGCACCGCGGCCGCCGGGTCGTCGACGGTCCAGGTGAACGCCTCCAGCGGCCGCCCGTGCGGGCCGGTCAGGGCGTGTACGGCGGCGTAGTACCCGGCCGACATGGTGCCCTGGTTGGAGTTGATCTGGTCGGCGAAGGCGGCGTACGCGGGCAGGTCGGCGATCGCCGGGGTGCCCAGGAAACCGGTCTTCACGTCAGGCCGCAGCCGGTGCACCGTCTTGATCGACTCGGCGTCGAAGGACTGGACGACCAGCTTCTTCTCCACGTGTGTCCGGTTCAGCCAGCCCAGCCGGTCCAGCTCGTCGACCGTGTCCTCGGCCAGCCCCGGGTGCAGCTGGGGCTGCTTGATCTCCAGCACCAGGCTCTGGTCGTTGTCCTCGACCCGGTTCATGTACTGCTCCAGGCTCGGCACCTTCAGCCCCGCCCACTGCGGGCCCTTCCAGCTGCCGGCGTCCAGGGTGGAGATCTCCGCCCAGGTGAAGTCCGTGATGTTCCACGGGGCGCGCCCGGGGAACTTCTGCTCCACGTCCGTGGTCCGGGCCAGCGTCGGGTCGTGCAGGATGACGAGTACGCCGTCCTTGGTGCGCTGGACGTCGTTCTCGACCCAGTCGACGCCCATGTCGCGGGCGGCGTCGATGGCGGCCAGCGTGTTCTCGGGGACGTAGGCGGAGGCGCCGCGGTGGGCGATGGTGACGACGCCGCGGTCGGGCTCGGCGGCGCTCGCCGGGGAGGTGGTGAGCAGGGCCGCGGCGAGCCCCAGGAGGGCGGCGGTCAGGCGGGTGGCGCTCGGACGGGTGGGGGTCGGGCTGGTAAGGGTCGGGCGGATGGCGGTGCGGGACTGCATCCCGGACTCCTCGATGTCGTTTCGTGTGCCGAACTGTTGGAACTGTCCGGATCCCGTGCGGAATCCTGCGCGAGATCGCGGACACCCGTCGAGACTCACAGCCGCGGGCGACGGGCGGACAGGCGTGGGACGGCCAGACCGTGAACGGCGGCATCACCCAGGTGAAGGCGGGATACGCACCAGTAGGGCGGGTGGTTTCGGCCGCTTCGGGTGATCCCGTACGGCCGGAACCGCCCCCTTGCGCCCGGAGCGGTGGAAGCGCTTGCCGTCCCGGCGGGCCGGGCCTGCCGCTCCGGCGGGGCCGGGGCCTCCGGCCGGGAGGCCGCGGATTGTCGGTGGTGGGTCGTACGGTGGATCCATGCGGCCCGTTTCCCAGATCGAACGCAGTATGGCGACCCCCTTCAAGGTCGTCAGCCCCTACCAGCCCAGCGGTGACCAGCCCACCGCGATCAACGAGCTGGAGCAGCGGCTGAAGGACGGTGAGAAGGACGTCGTCCTGCTCGGCGCGACCGGCACCGGCAAGTCGGCCACGACCGCCTGGCTGATCGAGCGGATGCAGCGGCCGACCCTGGTGATGGCGCCGAACAAGACCCTCGCCGCCCAGCTGGCGAACGAGTTCCGCGAGCTGCTGCCGAACAACGCCGTCGAGTACTTCGTCTCCTACTACGACTACTACCAGCCCGAGGCGTACGTTCCGCAGACGGACACGTACATCGAGAAGGACTCCTCGATCAACGAGGAGGTCGAGCGGCTGCGGCACTCCGCGACGAACTCCCTCCTCACCCGCCGCGACGTGATCGTGGTCGCGTCCGTCTCCTGCATCTACGGCCTGGGCACGCCGCAGGAGTACGTCGACCGGATGGTCCCGCTGCGGGTCGGCGAGGAGATCGACCGGGACCAGCTGCTGCGGCGCTTCGTCGACATCCAGTACACGCGCAACGACCAGGCGTTCACGCGCGGCACGTTCCGGGTGCGCGGCGACACCATCGAGATCTTCCCGGTGTACGAGGAGCTGGCCGTCCGGATCGAGATGTTCGGCGACGAGGTCGAGGCCCTGTCCACGCTGCACCCGCTCACCGGCGAGGTGATCAGCGAGGACCAGCAGGCGTACATCTTCCCCGCCTCGCACTACATCGCCGGCCCCGAGCGGATGCAGAAGGCCATCACCGGGATCGAGACGGAGCTCGCCCAGCGGCTCACGGTCCTGGAGAAGGAGGGCAAGCTGCTGGAGGCGCAGCGGCTGCGCATGCGCACGACATACGACCTGGAGATGCTGCAGCAGATCGGCACGTGCTCGGGCGTGGAGAACTACTCCCTGCACATGGACGGCCGCGACACGGGCTCCCCGCCGTACACCCTCCTCGACTACTTCCCGGACGACTTCCTCCTCGTCCTGGACGAGTCGCACGTCACGGTGCCGCAGATCGGCGCGATGTACGAGGGCGACGCCTCCCGCAAGCGGACCCTGGTCGACCACGGCTTCCGGCTGCCGTCCGCGCTGGACAACCGTCCCCTGAAGTGGGAGGAGTTCCTGGAGCGCATCGGGCAGACGGTCTACCTGTCGGCGACCCCCGGCCCGTACGAACTCTCGCGCGGCGACGGCGTGGTCGAGCAGATCATCCGCCCGACGGGCCTGGTCGACCCGGAGGTCGTGGTCAAGCCCACCGAGGGCCAGATCGACGACCTCGTGCACGAGATCCGCAAGCGGACGGAGAAGGACGAGCGGGTCCTCGTCACGACGCTCACCAAGAAGATGGCCGAGGACCTCACGGACTACTTCCTGGAGCTCGGCATCCAGGTCCGCTACCTGCACAGCGACGTCGACACGCTGCGCCGCGTGGAGCTGCTGCGAGAGCTGCGCGCGGGCGAGTTCGACGTGCTGGTCGGCATCAACCTGCTCCGCGAGGGCCTCGACCTGCCCGAGGTCTCCCTGGTCGCGATCCTCGACGCGGACAAGGAAGGCTTCCTGCGCTCCGGCACGTCCCTGATCCAGACGATCGGCCGCGCCGCGCGCAACGTCTCCGGCCAGGTCCATATGTACGCCGACAAGATCACGCCGGCGATGGCGAAGGCCATCGACGAGACGAACCGGCGACGCGAGAAGCAGGTCGCCTACAACAAGGCGAACGGCATCGATCCGCAGCCCCTGCGCAAGAAGATCAACGACATCGTCGCGCAGATCGCCCGCGAGGACGTCGACACGGAGCAGCTCCTCGGCACGGGCTACCGCTCCTCGCGCCCCGCAGCGGCGAAGAAGGACGGCGCGGGCACGCGGTCGCCGGTGCCGGCACTGGGCGGCAAGGCGAAGAAGGCGGCAAAGGCGTCGGGGACACCGACGGACACACCGGTGGCGGAGCTGGCCCAGCAGATCGAGGACATGACGGAACGCATGCGGGGGGCCGCGGCGGAGCTCCAGTTCGAGATGGCGGCGCGGCTGCGGGACGAGGTACACGAGATGAAGAAGGAGCTCCGCCAGATGAGGGAGGCGGGGTTGGGGTAGGGCGTCGCGTTGCGCCTGCGCGGTTCGCGTCCCGCGACCGGCGCCGCCCCGCGCCTCCGGCGCGGGGATTGCCCCCACCCACACACCACCCGTTACGGGTTGCCTTACCTGACGTCGGCGCCTGGGGATCAGAGACGAAGCCGTGCGCGCAAGCACACCCAGGTCGGCGCCGTCGTTGGGCTGGGCCTGGGTCTGGGCCTGGGTCTGGGGCTGGGTCTGGGCCTGGGTCTGGGGCTGAGGCCGGGCCTGGGGCTGAGGCCGGGGCCAGGCCAGGCCTGGGGCTGGGGCCGGGTCTGGGGCTGGGGCCGGGTCTGGGGCTGGTGGCGGTGGGGGTCGTGCGCGCAAGCGTGCCCAGGGGACGTCGAGATGCGCAGCTGAGCCAGACACCCCCATAGCCCGTCCGGCGTTTGAGGACTTCGGGCGAAGCCCGAAACGCGTCAGCCGACGCAACCGCACCCCCAGCCCGTCCGGCGTTTGAGGACTGAGGCGCGCAGCGCCGAACCGCGCCGCAGGCGCCAGCGACACCGGACAATCGCAGCGTGACTGGCACCGGATCCAGCCCGTCCGGCGTTTGAGGACTGAGGCGCGGAGCGCCGAATCGCGCCGCAGGCGCCGGCGCGACCGGACGATTCGAGCGCGACCGGCACCCTTCCCAGCCCGTCCGGCGTTTGAGGACGAGGCGCGCAGCGCCGATCCGCGCAAGCCGGCGCAAGGCGACCCGTCCGCCCACCGGCGGAGCCCGGACGCCACGGGGGCGCGGACCGCAGAACCCGGAGGTCCACGCGCGGCGATGCAACAAGACCGCCACAAATGACGAAACCCCCCGCGCGAACGCCGGCCCGAGCCGAATAGGGTGGCCGTACAAAGCCGCGCCGCAGGCGGTGGCACGTGCGACCGAGGAGGGGACCGTCGTGAGCGTCAACTTGTCCAAGGGGCAGGCGATCAGCCTGGAGAAGTCCGGAGGCGGCAGCCTGTCCGCCGTCCGTATGGGCCTCGGCTGGCAGGCGGCCCCCCGCCGGGGTCTCTTCGGCTCCCGGACGCGGGAGATCGACCTCGACGCCTCGGCGGTGCTGTTCGCCGACAAGCAGCCCGTCGATGTCGTCTTCTTCCGCCACCTCACCAGCGACGACGGCTCCGTCCGCCACACCGGTGACAACCTCGTCGGCGGCGCCGGCCAGGGTGGCGACGACGAGTCGATCCTCGTCGACCTGCAGCGCGTACCCGTGCACATCGACCAGATCATCTTCACCGTGAACTCCTTCACGGGCCAGACGTTCGCCGAGGTGCAGAACGCGTTCTGCCGCCTGGTCGACGAGACCAACGGCCAGGAGCTGGCCCGCTACACCCTGACGGGCGGCGGCAACTCCACCGCGCAGATCATGGCGAAGGTGACCCGTTCCGGCGGCGGCTGGACGATGACCGCCATCGGCTCGCCGGCCAACGGCCGTACGTTCCAGGACCTGATGCCGGCGATCCTGCCGCATCTGTAGACCGGAGACGCGGCCGAGGGCCGCAGGACGCACCGACAGGGGAGGGGCAGGAATGACGGCCGAGCTGGTGCATGGGCAGAACCACCCGCTGCCCGGGGCACGGCTGGAGATCCGACTCACGGCGAACGTGCCCGTGATCGCCGGAGTCACCCTCACCGACGAGCACGGCCGGGTGCCCCGCCCCGAGTGGGTCGGGCACCCGGGCGAGCCCGTCCTCCCCGGTCTGGAGCTGCCCAGACAGGCCGCCGCCGAGCAGCGGCTGGCGGTCGACCTGGGCGCGCTCCCCGACGAGGTCCGCAAGGTCAGTGTCCTGTTGGCCCTGCCCACCGGCGTGGGCGGCCCGGAGCGCTTCGGCACCCTCGCCGCCCCGTACACGGCGGTCACCGCCCTCGACGGCGCGGAGATCGCCAGCTTCACCATCACCGGTCTGGACTCCGAGTCGGCCGTCTTCGCTCTGGAGCTGTACCAGCGCCAGGGCGCCTGGAAGGTCCGCGCGGTGGGCCAGGGTTACGCCGGCGGCCTCGCCGCGATGCTCGCCGACCAGGGTCTGCCGCAGGCCGCCGAGCTGGCCGCCCGGATCAACGACGCCGTGGCCGACGGACTCGCCCGCGCCGTGGGCGCGGCCCCGGCCGGCCCCTCGAACGGCAGCCGTCCGGCGCCGCAGGGCGGCGGCCGTACGACGGGGGTCAACTACCAGCACCCCACCCGCCATTTCACACCCCCACCGCAGCCCACGCCGCAGCCCACCCCCGCGCCGGCGCAGCCCACACCGCAGCCGACCCCCGCCGGCGGCGTCAACTACCAGCACCCGACCCGCGCCACCACCCCCACGCCCCCGCCCGCCGCCCCGCCGCAGCCGCAGCCCGGCGAACCCCGCGTCCCCGTCGCGGGCGACGCGACCGGCTGGTCGATGGAGGAGCGGCTGTACAACCAGGTCTGGGGCATGTTCGAGGACCTGGCCCGGACCGTCGCCGCGTACCGCAGCGCCGTCGACTTCGCCGACTCGCGGATGGAGCGGGAGCTGGAGGGCGTTCTGTCCGACCCCCGCACCCGCGTCGGCCCCGTCGCCGACGCCGCCCGGGAGACGGCCCGCGCCCGCCACATCCAGCTGGTGGACCAGGCCCGCGCCTCCCTCGACCGCGACATCGCCCAGCTGAAGGCCGAGGCGGACGTCGTCGAGCCGGCGCTGCCGCCGCAGTACGCCCGCTGGGACAACCCCGTCTGGCACGGCTACCGCGTACCCACCGAGCACCCCATGGCGCTGCGGCTGGGCGACCTGTCCCTGGAGGAGGCCGGCGGCCTGCGCATCCCGATGCTGATCCGGCTGCCGCTGGAGCGCGGTCTGTGGATCGACACGGGCGCGCGCGACACGTTCGGGCTGGCGGACGCCGACGAGGTCCGCGGCCAGGGGCTGGCGCTCGCCGCCTCCATCGCGGCCCGGCTGCTCGCCATCTACCCGGCGGGCGACTTCGGCGTCCACGTCATCGACCCGGCGGGCGGCGCCGGCACGGCGCTCGCCCCCCTGGTGAGCTCCGGCTCGCTGGCCGCTCCGCCGGCGACGGGGGCGGGCGGCGTGCAGTCGGTGCTCGCCAAGCTGACCCAGCGGGTCGACCTGGTGCAGATGGCGATCCGCAGCGGCGCCGCCGACGCGCTGCCGCCGGACATCGACACGGCCGACCAGCTGCTGGTCGTCCACGACTTCCCGCACGGCTTCGACGACCGGTCGATCACCCAGCTGCGCTACCTCGCCGACGAGGGCCCCTCCGTGGGCGTGCACCTGATGCTGGTCGCCGACCGCCAGGAGTCCGCCGCGTACGGCCCGCTGCTCGATCCGCTGTGGCGCAAGCTGCTGCGCGTCACGCCCGTACCGGAGGACCATCTGGCGGACCCGTGGATCGGGCACGCCTGGACGTACGAGCCGGTCATGGTGCCGCCCGGCAGCCAGGTGCTCACGCAGGTCCTGGCCCAGGTCGGCGCGGCCCGCAGGTCGATGCCGAGCTGACCTCTCGGAGGCCGCCCGGTGGCCGATAATCACCGGATGCCGCCGCTCACCCAGCGCACGCTCAACCGCACGCTGCTCCAGCGCCAGTTCCTCCTCGCCCGTACGTCGGCGGTCCCGCCGTACGACGTGATCAGGCGGCTCGTCGCCGTCCAGGCGCAGGAGCACAACTGGCCCTACGTCGGCCTGTGGACCCGGATCGAGGGCTTCGCCAAGGACGACCTCGTACGACTGCTGGCGGACCGCAGCGTCGTACGCGCCACCATGATCCGCCGCACCGTGCATCTCGCCGCCGCGGAGGACTTCCGCTGGCTGCGGCCGACGGTCGAGCCGGTCGTCACGGCCGCGCTGCGCACCGCGTACTTCCGCCCGCACCTCGAGGGCCTGGACCTGGACGAGCTGGTCGCGGCGGGCCGCGAGCTGCTGGCCGGCCGCACGTTGCCGCGCCGTGAGCTGGGCGCGCTGCTGGCGGAGCGCTTCCCCGGCCGCAAGGCCGCGATGCTGCAGGCGGGCTACGAGGTGCTGGACCCGCTGGTCCATCCGCTGCCCGCCGGCACCTGGGGCGGCTGGAACTCGCGGCCGGTCGCGGTGGCGCGGGCGGCGGAGTTCACCGGGACGGAGCTGGCGGACGGCCCGCGCTTCGAGACGATGATCCTGCGCTATCTGGCGGCCTTCGGCCCGGCGACCGTCATGGACCTGCAGTCCTGGGCGGGCGTGACGCGGCTCCGCCCCGCCGTCGAGGCCCTGCGGCCCCGGCTGCGGGTCCTGTACGACGAGGACGGCCGCGAGCTGTTCGACCATCCGGACGCCGTCCTCGCCGACCCGGACCTGCCCGCGCCGGTCCGCCTGCTCCCGGCCTTCGACAACGTGCTGCAGGGCCACCGGGACCGGGCCAGGATCATCGCCGAGGACGACCGCCGCCGGACGGCTAAGGAGGCGTCCGCCGGCGTGCCGATGTTCCTGGTCGACGGCTTCGTACGGGGGGAGTGGCGGCCGGTGGACGAGGACACCGTCCGGGTGCGCGCGTATGGGCCGCTGACGGCCGCCGAGGAGGAGGCCGTACGGGCGGAGGTGGCCCGGCTGTCGGGGCTGCTGGGCGGGGCGGAACCCCGGGTGCGCTGGGAGCAGGTCTGAGTAAAGCGCCTCCCACCTGCGAGTTTGTACAGAGCTTTACCTTTCCTTGGTGAAGCCTATAGAGTCGTTGGTCCCGGGGGGATCTGCTCCTCCCTACCGTCATCCCGAGTGGTGGGGGCCCGGCCGACCGGCGACGCTGATCGGGACCGAGGTCCCTGGAGGAACAGGTGGACGTTTCACTGACCATGTGGGTGGTGACCGTGGTCGGTCTCTGCGCCCTCATCGCCGTCGACTTCTTCATCGGCCGCAAACCGCACGAGGTCTCCACGAAGGAGGCCGGCATCTGGACGATCGTCTGGGTCGTGCTGGCCGTGCTCTTCGGACTCGGCCTGCTGTTCATGGGCGAGACCCAGGCTTCCGGCGAGTTCTTCGCGGGCTACATCACCGAGAAGTCGCTGAGCGTCGACAACCTCTTCGTCTTCGTCCTGATCATGGCCAAGTTCGCCGTGCCCACGATCTACCAGCAGCGGGTGCTGATGGTCGGCGTGCTGATCGCGCTGGTGCTGCGGGGGATCTTCATCGCCGCGGGCGCGGCGATCATCTCCAGCTTCGCCTGGGTCTTCTACATCTTCGGCGCCTTCCTGATCTGGACCGCCTGGAAGCTCATCCAGGAGGCCCGTGCGGAGGAGCACGACGAGGAGTACGAGGAGAGCAAGCTGATCAAGGCGATCGAGAAGCGCTTCCCGGTCGCCGACCGCTACCACGGCACCAAGCTCGTCATCAGGGAGAACGGCAAGCGGCTGATCACGCCGATGCTGGTCGTGATGCTGGCGATCGGCACGACCGACATCCTGTTCGCCCTGGACTCCATCCCGGCGATCTTCGGTCTCACCCAGGACCCGTACATCGTCTTCACGGCGAACGCCTTCGCCCTGATGGGCCTGCGCCAGCTGTACTTCCTCATCGGCGGTCTGCTGAAGAAGCTGGTCCACCTCAGCTACGGCCTGTCGATCATCCTCGGCTTCATCGGCGTCAAGCTGGTGCTGCACGCGCTGCACGAGTCCGGGGTGCACGTACCGGAGATCGGAATTCCGTTCTCGCTCGGCTTCATCTGCCTCGTGCTGGTCATCACGACCATCACCAGCCTGCGGGCGTCGCGGAAGCTGGACGCGGAGGCCGCGGCGGCGGCCGAGGCCGACACCGCGGAGGGTGAGCCGGCCGACCGCACCTGAGCGAGGGCCCTCTGACAGCGCCCGCCGCACGTCCTGGTCTCCTCGGGATGCGGCGGGCGCTCGCTCGTTGCGGCCGGGAGCGTCAGACCCCCGCCCTAGACTCGAAGCCGTGGTCAGCGCCGTCGTCTTCCTCCCCGCCCCCCTGCCCCGGCAGGGGCGGTTCGCCGTGTGGCATCCCGACGGCACGCCGCCGCCCGGCGCCGACGGCGAACTGGACGTGGCGCTGCCCGACGGCGACGGGGTCGCCGTCCGCCGCGTCCCCGTCCGGCTGCTGACCGTCGCCGACGCCCTCCCGCTGCTCACCGCGGCCCGGCACGACCTGCACGCCCATCGGTCCACCGCCGCCTGGGGCGCCGCCGCCCAGCACGCGCTCCAGCTCGTCGCCCGGGGCCGCCTGCTGCCCGGGCTGACCCCGGAGGGCGCCGACGCGTGGCGGGCCGGCCCGCTCGACGCCGACGACCTCGTGCACGTCCGCGCCATCGCGGCCGCACTGCCCTGGGAGGCCCGCGCCGTGCCGCTGCCCGGCGACGGGCCGCCCGTCCTGCCCGACGCGGAGGGCCTCCTGCGCGCGTTCCTCGACGCCGTCGCCGACACGCTGCCCCGCACCCCGGGCGCCGCGCTGCTGGCCGGCGGGCCGTACGCCGCCCCCGAGGCCCACGAGCTGCCCCGCCTCGCCGACTGGGCGGCCGAGGTCGCCGCGGGCGCCGACGCCGGCGTACGGCTGAGCCTGCGCCTGCACATGGCGGCCCACGAGCTGTACGAGGCGGACGCGCGGCCCGTCACCCTCGTCGTCCAGGTGCACAGCCTCGCCGATCCCACCCTGCTGGCGGACGCCGCCGAGCTGTGGACCGGTGCCGGCGGCGACCTCCTCGGCCCGCGCGCCCGCGTCGACACCGTGCTCGCGCTGCGCCGCGCCGCCCGGCTCTGGCCGCCGCTGGAGCGGCTGCTGGCCAAGCCCGTGCCGGACTGGATGGCGCTGGAGGCGGACGAGCTGTACGACCTGCTCGGTCCCGGCACCCAGCGGCTGGCGGCGGCCGGCATCGCCGTGCACTGGCCGAAGACGCTGGTGCGCGGGCTGACCGCGACGGCCGTGGTCCGCCCGGCGCCGGGCTCCGCGTCGAACGAGACGAGCTTCTTCGACGCCGAGCGGCTGCTGGAGTTCCGCTGGCAGGTCTCGCTCGCCGGAGTGCCGCTGACCGAGGAGGAGATGGACCGCCTCGCCGAGGCGCACCGCCCGATGGTGCAGCTGCGCGACCGCTGGGTGGTCGTGGACCCCGCCCTGGTCCGCAAGGCCCGCAAGCGCAACCTCGGCCTGCTCGACCCCGTCGACGCGCTGGGCCTCGCCCTCACCGGCGAGACGGAGATCGAGGGCGAGCGGGTGGCCGTCCGGCCGCAGGGCACGCTTGCCCAGCTGCGTAACAGGCTCACGCAAGGGGCGGCGCCCCTTACCAGCGAACTGCCGCTGCGCGACTACCAGCTCCGCGGACTGTCCTGGCTCGACCTGATGACCTCCCTCGGCCTCGGCGGCTGCCTCGCCGACGACATGGGCCTGGGCAAGACCATCACCGTCATCGCGCTCCATCTGCACCGCGCCCCCAGCGCCCCCACGCTCGTCGTCTGCCCGGCGTCCCTCCTCGGCAACTGGCAGCGGGAGATCGAGAAGTTCGCCCCGGGACTGCCCGTCCACCGCTACCACGGCTTTGGCCGCTCCCTCGACGGCGCGGACAGCGGTTTCGTCCTCACCACGTACGGCACCATGCGCGCCAGCGCCCCCGAACTCGCCGCCCACGACTGGTCCCTGGTCGTCGCCGACGAGGCGCAGCACGTCAAGAACCCCTACTCCGCCGCCGCCACCGCCCTGCGCACCGTCCCCGCGCCCGCGCGCGTGGCGCTCACGGGCACCCCGGTGGAGAACAACCTCTCCGAACTCTGGGCGATCCTCGACTGGACCACCCCCGGCCTGCTCGGCGGGCTGAAGAACTTCCGCGCCCGGCACGCCCGCCTCATCGAGAGCGAGGGCGACGCGGAGGCGCTGGCCCGGCTCTCCCGCCTGGTCGGCCCGTTCGTGCTGCGCCGCCGCAAGTCCGACCCGGGCATCGTCCCCGAGCTGCCGCCGAAGACGGAGACCGACCATCCGGTGGCGCTCACCAAGGAACAGGCCGTGCTGTACGAGGCGGTGGTCCGCGAGGCGCTGGACGACATCGCCGAGTCGGACGGGATGGCGCGGCGCGGACTGGTGATGAAGCTGCTGGGGGCCCTGAAGCAGATCTGCAACCACCCCGCGCAGTTCCTCCGCGAGGAGACCCACGCGCTGGCGGGCCGCTCCGGGAAGCTGGAACTGCTGGACGAGCTGCTGGAGACGATCCTCGCGGAGGACGGATCGGTGCTGGTCTTCACGCAGTACGTCACGATGGCCCGGCTGCTGGAGCGGCACCTCACCGCGCAGGGCATCGAGTCCCAGCTGCTGCACGGCGGTACGCCGGTGGACCAGCGCCAAAGGATGGTGGACCGCTTCCAGGACGGCGAGGTCCCCGTCTTCCTCCTCTCGCTGAAGGCTGCGGGCACGGGGCTGAACCTCACCCGCGCCGGCCATGTCGTCCACTTCGACCGCTGGTGGAACCCGGCGGTGGAGGAACAGGCCACGGACCGCGCGTACCGGATCGGCCAGACCCAGCCCGTCCAGGTGCACCGGCTGATCACGGAGGGCACGGTGGAGGACCGTATCGACGAACTCCTGCACACCAAGCGGGCGCTGTCCGACGCGGTGCTCGGCGGGGCGGGGGAGTCGGCGCTGACGGAGCTGACGGACACGGAGCTCCGCGAGCTGGTCGCCCTGCGGAGGGAGGCGTGATGAGCACACCCACCGGGCGGGCCGCCGGCGACCGGCGGCGCGACTTCCCGCCGTTCCCCTCGCGCAAGGGCAGCCGGGCGCCGTTCGCGGAGTCGTGGTGGGGGCGGGCGTGGATCGACGCGCTGGAGGAGACCTCGCTGGAGACGGGGCGGCTGAGCCGCGGCCGCACGTACGCGCGCGGCGGGCACGTCCTCGACATCACGGTCACTCCCGGGCGTATCGCCGCGCAGGTCCAGGGCAGCCGGACGCGGCCGTACCGGGCGGAGGTGCGGCTGCGCACCTTCACCGACGAGCAGTGGGACCGGTTCCTCTCGGCCGCCGCCGCCCAGGCCGGGCATCTCGCGGCGCTGCTGGACAAGGACATGCCGCAGACCCTCGCCGAGTCGGCGGCCACGGCGGGCGTGCGGCTGCTGCCCGGTCCCGGCGATCTGGACCCGCACTGCTCCTGTCCCGACACGGGGCATCCGTGCAAGCACGCGGCGGCGCTGATCTACCAGGCGGCGCGGCTGCTGGACGCGGACCCGTTCGTGCTGCTGCTGGTCCGGGGGCGGGGCGAGACGGAGCTCCTCGCGGACCTCGGGCGGCGCAACGCGCTCGCGGGTGCGCGGGAGGTCCGCTCGCCGCAGGTCGCCGGTGTTCCGGCGGCGGACGCCCTGCGGGTGGCGGCGCTGCCGCCGCTGCCTCCGCCGCTGCCCGTGCCGCCCGTGCCGGGGCAGGGGCCGGCGCTGCCCGACGCGCCCGCGGCGGTGGACGCGCCGGCGCTCGAGGTGCTGGCCGCGGACGCGGCTTCCCGGGCGTACGGGTGGCTTTCGCGGGGGGTGGCCGCGTATCCGGCTCCGCCGGATGCCCTGACGCCCTGGCAGGACGCGGTGCGGCTGCTGGCCGCGCTGCCGACGTCGGGGCTCACGGGCGCGGGGCGTGCGCTGCACGCGCGCCTCGCGGCGGGTGCGGATCGTGCTCCCGGGCAGATCGCTCGGGCGGTCGCTGCCTGGCGGCAGGGCGGTGCGGAGGGGCTGCGGGTGCTGGAGGAGCCCTGGGATCCGCCGGCTGGTCCGTTCGACCGGGCGCGGCCGGCGTTCGTCGCTGCGGATCTTCCGGCGCTGCGGCCGCATCGCAATCGGCTCACGGACGAGGCGCGGGGGTTGCAGTTGCGGTACGGGCGCGACAAGCGGTGGTATCCGTACACGGCCGATCCGGGTTCCTTGGACTTCTGGCCCACCGGGCAGCCGGACGCGGATCCGGTGGGGGCGCTCACGGCGCTGCTGGCCGCTGCGGCGTAGCGCGGTTGGTCACGGGGGGCGCTCCCGCTGGGGGGCCGCTGCGCCCGCCCGTGCCGCCCCCTGGGCGGCCCAGCCGCCCGCAGGGTGGTGCGTCCGCCGTGGTTCGCAGCGCGCGGGTGGCGCGCTTAGGCAGGGGCCTCCGCCGGCACCGCGGATCTGCGCAGCGCCGTCTCCGGGAGCGTCGTGAAGCACGACAGGCTCAGGAGGGCCACCGTCAGGAGGTACAGGCCCACCGTCCAGGGGACGCCTGCCGGTGGGGTCAGGGCCGTGGCCGCCAGGGGGGTGAGGGCGCCGCCCACGATGCCGGCCAGGTTGTAGCTGAGCGAGGCCGCCGTGCAGCGGATGCGCGGGGCGAACAGCTCCGGGAGGTACGCCGCGACCACCGCCAGCGTCGGCGCCAGGGCCAGGAACGTCACCAGCACCGCCGTGAAGATCGCCGCCGGGCGCGCCGACTGCAGCAGCCACAGCATCGGGAAGGTCCACACGGCGAGCGCCACCACCCCCGTCAGGCACAGCGCGCGGCGGCCGTACCGGTCGCCCAGCGTGGCCAGGAACGGGGCCGCGCACGTCGCCAGCGCCACCGCCGCCATGATCAGCGCCAGCATCAGCGTGCGGCTCACGCCCAGCTGCGCCGTCGCGTACGCCAGCGCCCACGTCGTCACCGTGTAGAACACCGCGAACCCGATCGACACCGCCCCGGCCGCCAGCAGCACCCGGCGCCAGTGGTCCCGTACGACCTCCACGAACGGGACCTCCGCCCGCTCGGCCAGCCCCTCGAACGCGGGCGTCTCCGTCAGCGAGCGCCGCAGCAGCAGCCCCAGCGCCGCCAGCACGCCCGCCGCCCAGAACGGCACCCGCCACCCCCACGAGCGGAACTGGGCGTCCGTCAGCGCCGCGGACAGGGCGAGCGTCGTGCCGTTCGCCAGCAGAAAGCCGACGTGGCCGCCGAGCTGCGGGAAGCTCGTCCACAGGGCGCGGCGGTGCGCGGGCGCGTGCTCGGCCATCAGCAGCACCGCCCCGCCCCACTCGCCGCCCACGCCCAGCCCCTGCAGGAAGCGCAGCGCCACCAGCAGCAGCGGGGCCGCCAGGCCGATCTGCGCGTACGTCGGTAGACAGCCCACCGCGACCGTCGCCCCGCCCGTCAGCAGCAGCGACCAGATGAGCACCGGCCGCCGCCCGTGCCGGTCGCCGATATGGCCGAACAGCACCGAGCCGAGCGGCCGGGCGACGAACCCCGCACCGAACGCGGCGAAGGCCGCCAGCGTGCCGGCCATGGGGGAGAAGGACGGGAAGTACAGCGGGCCCAGGACGAGGGCCGCCGCGGTGCCGTAGACGAGGAAGTCGTAGAACTCGATGGCTGTCCCCGCCAGGGACGCCGCTGCGAGCCTGGTCAGCGAGGGAGCGTGCGGCTGGGCGGTCACGCTCCGCCCAACGACGTCCGCACCGCTTCGGACACCGGCGTAGGGAATTCCCCACTTGCCCGGGTTGCGTGCCGGTGGTCTGGTTGACCCGAGAGGCGCCCGTACGGCCGGCGCCGAGGTCAACGAGGTGACACCGTGGAGTTCATCCAGATCATCGACTACGAGACGGACCGCATCGACGAGATGCAGGCCCTCGGCGAGCGGTTCCGCAAGGAGCGGGAGGGGACGCCCGGCGGACCGCGCCGGATCACCTCGCTCAAGGACCGCGACAAGCCGAACCGCTATCTGACGGTGGTCGAGTTCGAGTCGTACGACGAGGCCATGCGCAACAACGGACTGCCCGAGGTGCAGGAGTTCGCCGCGCAGATGACGGCCCTGTGCAGCTCCCCGCCGGTGTTCACCAACTGCGACCTGCGGGAGCGGACGGAGCGGTGACCGCGGCGTGCGGGGAGCCCCCGGCGGGCTCCCCGCGAACCGCGGACGGGCGTCCGGTTCAGTACGTCACCGAGATCCGCCGCCCCGGCCCGTCGACCCGGATCCGGCCGCCGTACGGGAGGACCAGCTGCGGGTCCGTGTGGCCGTAGTCCACGTCGAAGACCGCCATCGTGTCGGGGGCGTACGCCGCCAGCGCCTTCAGCACCGCCTCGCGCTGCTCCTTGGCGTAACGCTCGCGGGCGGGCGGGTCGTTGGGCTGCTCGAAGGACCACGTCTTCGCCCGGCCCATCAGCAGCGCCGGGAAGCGCTGGAGCAGACCGCGCTCCCCCATGTTGCGCAGCGTGCGGAAGACCTCGGTGGCGGAGGGCATCTCCTCGGAGGTCTCCAGGAGCAGCACGCCGCCGTCGTACGCCGAGAGGTCCGGCTGGATCTCGCTGTCGGCCATCAGCTGCCAGGCGACGATCTCCAGACAGCCGCCCCAGCTCACACCCTCCACGACCCGGTCGGCGTTGTGCCAGATCCAGCCCGTGCCGGGTTCCATCTCCGGCGCGGTGGTCCAGGTGTCCTCCTCGCGCCAGTCCGAGTCGATCGTCTTGAACTCGGGCGCCGGGGTCAGCTCGTACTCCTCCGGTCCGAAGATCGCGGCGCGTACGGACTCGCCGGAGAACGGGTGGATGCCGGCGGGGCGGCCCAGGACCGTCATCACGGTGGCGCCGTGGTAGCCGACGATGCCGGTGTTCCACAGGTACATGAGCAGCGACGTGTTGTCGCTCATGCCGAAGAACGGCTTGGGGTTGGCGCGTATCAGCGCGCGGTCCAGGTACGGCAGCACGGTGATGAGGTCCTCGCCGCCGATGCTGGAGAAGACCGCCTTGATGTCCGGGTCGCCGAAGGCCGCGTTGATGTCCCGGGCCCGGTCCTGCGGCGTCGCGTGCACGCGGGTGGTCGCGTACTCCACCGGCTGCAGCCCGAACTCCTCCACGAGCCGCTTGAGTCCGAGCTCGAACGGCCGCGGGAAGAGGGCCGGACCGGCGAAGGAGGGCGAGAGCACGGCGACGCGGTCGCCGGCTGCGGGCTTGGGCGGATACGCGGGTGTCAGCATGACCGGAGCCTAGGCCCGTGCGCGGCCGGGCGACCAATGGATTACCGGGCGGGAACCGGCGGCCGCGGTGTCACGTCCCAGCGGCGTGACGACGACAGACGTGAGGCGCCCGGGCCCGGCGGCGCGTTCCCTCGCAGGCCGCGCGGCGGCCGCGCTGACCGCCGGCGCGGCGCTCCTCGGGCTCGCGGGGTGCGCGGAACCGGAGGCCACCGCGACGGCCGGCCGGCCCGCCTGGGAGGAGCCCGCCGACTACTCCTTCACCATCGACTCCCGGTGCGGTGAACGCGGCTTCCTGGGCCTGTTCCGCATCCGGGTCGCCGGCCGCGAGGTGAGCGGCGTGGAGCCGCTGGACGAGGGGGCGCGGGCGGCGCCGCGGAGCGCCGCCCTGACCCTGGGCCAGGTGCTGGCGGAGTACCAGCGGGCCCGGGAGGCGGGGGCGGACCTGGCGGAGGCGGAGTTCGACGAGGCGGACGGGCATCCCGTACGGATCGAGGTCGATCCCGACGAGCGGTCCGTGGACGACGAGTTCTGCTACCGCGTCAGCGCGTACGCGGTGGGGTGAGCCCGGGCGCCCCTGCGCGCCGGGCCCGCCGCCCCGTGTCACCAGCCGCGCTCGCGCCACTCCTTCAGATGCGGGCGCTCGGTGCCCAGCGTCGTGTCGTTGCCGTGGCCCGGGTAGACCCAGGTCTCGTCGGACAGCCGGTCGAAGAGCTTGGTCTCCACGTCGTCGAGCAGCGAGACGAACCGCTCCGCGTCGCCCCACGTGTTCCCGACGCCGCCCGGGAACAGGCAGTCCCCGGTGAAGACGTGCGGGTGCCCGTGCGGGTCGTCGTAGACCAGGGCGATCGAGCCGGGCGTGTGGCCGGAGAGGTGCCGGGCGGTGAGCTCGACACGGCCGACCCGGACCGGGTCGCCGTCGTCCACCAGGACGTCGGTGGGGACGGCGATCCCCTCGGCGTCGTACCGGCCGGCGAGCGTCCGGGCGCCCGTCGCCGCGACCACGTCCGCCAGGGCCTGCCAGTGGTCCTGGTGCTGGTGCGTGGTGACGACGGAGGCCAGGCCGTCGTTGCCGACCAGGGTCAGCAGCGTCCGCGGCTCGTTGGCGGCGTCGATCAGCAGCTGCTCGCCGGTGGCGCGGCAGCGGAGCACGTACGCGTTGTTGTCCATCGGGCCGACCGCGACCTTGGAGATCATCAGCGCCTCGAGCTCGTGGGTCTGCGCGGGGCCGCCGACCGTCACCCTGCCCGTGTATTGCGTCCACGTCATGGCGCCAGTCTTTCAGAGCGCGGGAGTACCGGCAGCCCTTGGGGGCGGGGCGTCCGGGTCGGAGCGGCGGCTGCGCTCGGGACGGGGCGTCCCCGTCAGAGCGGCGGCAGCGCCGGCAACCCGGAGCCGTCCGCGCCGGTCACACCCTCGCCCTTCGTACGGCCCGACAGCCACCCCATCAGCGCGGGCGCCTCGCCGGTCACCGTGAGCGGCTCGCCCGCCTCGCGCCCCGTACGCCAGACACGGCCGTCGGCGGCGGTGACGGTGAGGGCGGGGACGGTGTCGTTGCCGGCGAAGCGCCGGGTCAGGAAGTCGATCTCCTTGCCGGTGAACGCCTCCGGTACCTGCTCCAGCGTGTAGCCGGTGCCCAGGTCGACGTGGTGCAGCTCGACCTCCTGCAGCCGCCGGAAGGGGATGCGGGCCTTGACGTCCGTGACGCCGTTGCGCAGCTCGCAGCGGGCGTCCCAGTCGGCGGGGGAGAGGGCGTCGAAGGCGGCGTCGAGCCGGGCGGCGGTCTCCCGCAGATCGTCCAGCTGCGCGGCCAGGGGGCGCGGGGCGCCGGCCTCGATGTCCGCGTCGCGGGCCTCGGCGCTCGCGTACATGGGCCGGCCGGTCAGCACGTTGACCAGGGCGTCCGCGTTACGGGCGAGATGGGCCAGCACATGGCCGCGGGTCCAGCCGGGGAGCAGGCTGGGCTCGGCGAGGGCGGCGTCGTCCAGCCCGGCCGCGGCGGCCAGCAGGCGGTCGGTCGCATCCCGCAGGAGCTCAAGGTCGGGTGCGGCGTCGGGCATGGCGTTGACCTCCGGGAATGCTGGGCCGGACGGGATTGTCAGACCCTGACGCTAGCGTGTCGGTGACGGAGGGGTCTGCCCGGGTGCGGCGGGTTCCGGCTCGCCAGGGGGCCGGTGCGCGGCGCGCGGTGGCGGGTTCTCCGGCAAAATCGAATACACGTGCTATAGGCTCCCGTCCGGGGAAGCTCGCACATCAATTTGGGCCTCCCCCATACGCTTGAGGACGGGGCGTTCCGTACGTCCCCCGTCCCTCCCAGAAGAAAGGTGCGGACCGGCGTGGCCGACCGTCTCATCGTCCGTGGCGCTCGCGAGCACAATCTGAAGAACGTCTCGCTCGACCTGCCCCGCGATTCACTCATCGTCTTCACCGGCCTGTCCGGTTCGGGCAAGTCGTCCCTCGCGTTCGACACGATCTTCGCCGAGGGGCAGCGCCGCTACGTGGAGTCGCTCTCCAGCTACGCACGGCAGTTCCTCGGGCAGATGGACAAGCCCGACGTCGACTTCATCGAGGGCCTCTCGCCGGCCGTCTCGATCGACCAGAAGTCGACCTCGCGCAACCCGCGCTCCACGGTCGGCACCATCACCGAGGTCTACGACTACCTCCGCCTCCTCTTCGCCCGGATCGGCAAGCCGCACTGCCCCGAGTGCGGCCGGCCCATCTCCCGCCAGTCGCCGCAGGCCATCGTCGACCGGGTGCTGGAGCTGCCCGAGGGCAGCCGGTTCCAGGTGCTGTCGCCGCTGGTGCGCGAGCGCAAGGGCGAGTTCGTCGACCTCTTCGCCGATCTGCAGACCAAGGGCTACAGCCGCGCCCGGGTGGACGGCGAGACGATCCAGCTCTCCGACCCGCCGAAGCTGAAGAAGCAGGAGAAGCACACGATCGAGGTGGTCGTCGACCGCCTCACCGTGAAGGACAGCGCCAAGCGCCGCCTCACCGACTCGGTCGAGACGGCCCTGGGCCTGTCCGGCGGCATGGTCATCCTCGACTTCGTCGATCTGGCGGAGGACGACCCGGAGCGGGAGCGGATGTTCTCGGAGCATCTGTACTGCCCGTACGACGACCTGTCCTTCGAGGAGCTGGAGCCGCGCTCCTTCTCCTTCAACTCGCCCTTCGGCGCCTGCCCCGAGTGCACCGGTATCGGTACGCGGATGGAGGTGGACCCGGAGCTGATCATCCCCGACCCGGACAAGTCGCTGGACGAGGGCGCCATCCACCCCTGGTCGCACGGCCACACCAAGGAGTACTTCGGCCGGATCGTGGGCGCGCTGGCCGACGAGCTGGGCTTCCGTACGGACATCCCCTGGGCCGGGCTGCCGCAGCGGGCGACGAAGGCGCTGCTGTACGGCCACCGCACGAAGATCGAGGTGCGGTACCGCAACCGCTACGGCCGCGAGCGCTCGTACACCACGGCCTTCGAGGGCGCGGTGCCCTTCATCAAGCGCCGGCACAGCGAGGCCGAGTCCGACGCCAGCCGGGAGCGCTTCGAGGGCTATATGCGCGAGGTCCCCTGCCCCACCTGTGAGGGCACCCGGCTCAAGCCGGTCGTGCTCGCGGTGACCGTGCAGGGCCGGTCCATCGCCGAGGTCTCGGCGATGTCCATCAGCGACTGCGCCGACTTCCTCGGCGGCATGGAGCTGAACGACCGCGAGAAGACCATCGCCGAGCGCGTGCTGAAGGAGGTCAACGAGCGGCTGCGGTTCCTGGTCGACGTGGGCCTGGACTACCTCTCGCTCAACCGCGCCGCGGGCACCCTCTCCGGCGGCGAGGCGCAGCGCATCCGGCTCGCCACCCAGATCGGCTCGGGCCTGGTGGGCGTGCTGTACGTGCTGGACGAGCCGTCCATCGGCCTGCACCAGCGCGACAACCACCGGCTGATCGAGACCCTGGTCCGGCTGCGCGACCTCGGCAACACGCTGATCGTCGTGGAGCACGACGAGGACACCATCAAGACCTCCGACTGGGTCGTCGACATTGGCCCCGGCGCCGGCGAGCACGGCGGCAAGGTGGTGCACAGCGGTCCGCTGAAGGAGCTGCTGGCCAACGAGGAATCGATGACCGGGCAGTACCTGTCCGGCCGCAGGGAGATCAACACCCCTGAGCTGCGGCGCCCGGTGGACGGGTCGCGGCATCTGACGGTGCGCGGGGCGCGGGAGAACAACCTGCAGGACATCGACGTGTCCTTCCCGCTCGGCGTGTTCACGGCGGTCACCGGCGTCTCCGGCTCCGGCAAGTCGACGCTGGTCAACGACATCCTCTACACGCACCTCGCGCGTGAGCTGAACGGCGCCCGCAGCGTGCCGGGGCGGCACACCCGGGTGGACGGCGACGACCTGGTGGACAAGGTCGTGCACGTCGACCAGTCGCCCATCGGCCGTACGCCGCGCTCCAACCCCGCGACGTACACCGGGGTCTTCGACCACGTCCGCAAGCTGTTCGCGGAGACCACGGAGGCGAAGGTCCGCGGCTATCTGCAGGGGCGGTTCTCGTTCAACGTCAAGGGCGGCCGGTGCGAGAACTGCTCCGGTGACGGCACGATCAAGATCGAGATGAACTTCCTGCCGGACGTGTACGTCCCGTGCGAGGTGTGCCACGGCGCCCGCTACAACCGGGAGACGCTGGAGGTCCACTACAAGGGCAAGAACATCGCCGAGGTGCTGGACATGCCGATCGAGGAGGCGCTGGGCTTCTTCGAGGCGGTGCCGACGATCGCCCGGCATCTGAAGACCCTCAACGAGGTCGGCCTCGGCTACGTCCGCCTCGGCCAGCCCGCGCCGACCCTCTCCGGCGGCGAGGCCCAGCGCGTGAAGCTCGCGAGTGAGCTGCAGAAGCGCTCCACCGGCCGCACGGTGTACGTACTGGACGAGCCGACGACGGGCCTGCACTTCGAGGACATCCGCAAGCTGATCCACGTGCTCGAGGGCCTGGTCGAGAAGGGCAACACGGTCATCGTCATCGAGCACAACCTCGATGTCATCAAGACGGCGGACTGGGTCGTCGACCTCGGCCCCGAGGGCGGCAGCGGCGGCGGACTGGTCGTCGCCGAGGGCACGCCGGAGCAGGTGGCGTCGGTGCCGGCCTCGCACACGGGCAAGTTCCTGCGCGAACTGCTGGGCGACCGCGTCTCGGACGCGGACCCGGTCCGCAAGGCGCCGGCGCGGAAGACGGTGGCGGCCCGTACGTCGGCTCCGGCGAAGAAGGCGGTGTCGGCGAAGGCGGGTTCGGGCGCGGCGAAGAAGACGGCGGCGGTCAAGAAGACGGCGGCTGTGAAGAAGACGGCGGCGAAGAAGGCGGCCCCCGTCAAGAAGACGGCGGCGGCGAAGAAGACGACCGCCGCGAAGAAGACGACGGCCGCCAAGCGCAAGGCGTGACCTCCACGGTGGGGGCGCTCCGGCGCCCCCACCGGCGCGACCGCCCGACCGCGACCGCGACCACGGTCACGATGACGCTCACGCCAGCGTGATCGCGTCGCCGTTGACCTCGATGCGCTGCGGGTCCAGCGGCCTCGACGCGGGACCGCCGGCCACCGAGGCGTCGGCGATGGCGAACTTGCTGCCGTGGCAGGGGCAGTTGATCGTGCCGTCGGACACCTCCGCCACCGTGCAGCCCTGATGGGTGCAGACGGCGGTGAAGGCCCGGAAGGTGCCCTGCTCGGGCTGGGTGACGACCACCTTGCGGTCGGCGAAGACCTTGCCGCCCCGCACCGGGATCTCGGAGGTCTTCGCCAGCGCCTGACCGCCCCCACCGCCACCGCCACCACCGGTGTCCCCGCCACCACCGGTGTCCCCGCCCCCGCTCCCCGGCGCCCCGGACGACGCCGGTGGCTCCGCGGAAGAGCCGCCCTCGTCCCCGTACTTGCTGCACGCGGCGAGCGCCGCCACCGCGGCACCGGCCGCCAGCACCGCCCGCCGTCTCACGTCGTCACCCCGAACGTACGGAAGAACCACAGCGCCGAGGTCCACCACAGCACCGTCAGCCCGGTGAAGACCAGCCCGCCCACCAGCGGCAGCAGCCAGCCGGGCAGCCGCTCGGCGCGCAGCAGCAGCATCTTCGCGCTGAAGGCGCCGAAGAAGAAGCAGCCCAGCAGCGAATGCCACATCACCCGCGTGCTGTACGTCTGATAGCCGAGCGCGTACAGGCAGTGCACCGCCACCGGCACCGCGAGCAGGAACGCGATCCGCCCCGACCACCGGTGCAGCGTGCCCGTCCAGGACGGCGCGCGCACCCCCGGGACCTTGCCGTACATCACCAGCGCCGAGCAGATCTGCACCAGCGCGAAGCCGAAGGCACCGGTGGCCAGCCAGGACTTCACCGCTCCGGTGCTGGAGAAGCCGGCCAGGTTGAAGGCGGTACCGGCCGGATCGTGGGTCTTGCCGTACACGCCGAGGAGCAGGGCCACCGCCGCCGCGACGAGCACCGGAACCACGAAGACGCCCGCTCCCGTCCGCTGCCGGCCGGCCTCGGGTCCGGCCGGGAACGACGCCGTCGCCGCGTTCGGATCCACACTCATTGAGGCACTCCCCCTCCTGCGCTGCGGTCATGGGACGGTCATGGGATGGGACTGGCGGTCTCCTGCTGCCCGTTCACGGTCACCGCGCCCGTCTCCGGATCGATCGGCGGCGCGGCCGAGGGCGCTCCGTCACTGGTCACGATCCCGGTTTGCTCGCTGCCCTGCACGATCCACGCGCCCTCGACCTGCCGGCCCTGGACGACGGTCGAGAGCCGGAACAGGCTGGTCCCCTTGCCCTTCCGGGAGGCGGTGAAGTCCTGCGCGCCACCGGCCAGCCGTACCGTTCCGGTGATCTTCCGGTCCTTCAGCGCGGCCGTCAGCGTCGCGCCGTTCTTGCCGGTCAGCCGCATCGTGCCGTCGGCGCGGAGGTCGCCGCGCAGCCAGGCCTCGGTGCGGCGCCCGTCGCACACGTACGCCTGCACCTTCCCGGAGCGCAGCGCGAGGGCGATGCTCGCGGTACGGCCCTTCGTGTGCCCGGCGTAGTCGGCGTCCGCGGGCACGGGCGCCAGGGTCGGCGAGGGGGCCGGCGGTGACGTGGCGGGGGTGGACTCCTCGGCGGGGGAGGGCGATCCGGATCCGGCGCCGGAGGCCGACGGGGTGGCGCTCGGCGCCGCCGCACTGCCGGTCGGCTCCGTCCCGGTGGTGGCGTTCAGCAGCAGGAGCACCAGGGCCAGCGCCAGGCCGGCGGCCAAGGTGTACAGCGGACCGGTTCGATGTCGCATGGCGCCCCCCAGGCATGGAACCCGCCACCATGCAAGCGGATGGAGGATGCCGAGTCCAGCGCCGGAACGTACCAAAACGTCGACAACCGCATTCTTTTCCCACAAGGTCGACTTGTCGGGACGGGCGAGCGCGCGAAGGCGCGCCGGACCCCACGCCGCCCCGCCGGTGGACCCGTGGGTGAAACATCCCCCGCTCATGGCGTATTGTTCTCACTGCCCGACGGCCGCGGAATCCGCTGGTCAAGGGCGCCGGGACGTGGCGCAGTTTGGTAGCGCACTTGACTGGGGGTCAAGGGGTCGTGGGTTCAAATCCCGCCGTCCCGACCAGCTTTTTGCAGGTCGGAGGCCGTTTCCACCGTGAGGTGGAGGCGGCCTTCCGTTGTTGGTTCGGCGCTCCTGGGGTTGCGGCGGGGCGCGCGAACGGGGGGCGGCTCACCGCGTCGCGTCGTACCAGTGCCCCACACAACGCCGGCTGAGACGGCCGAAGCCGGTGAAGACCGCGACGCCGAAGAGGGAGGCGACGAGGATCGCGGCGAAGAGTTCAGGGGACTGGGCGCGGGACTGGTAGCGGCTGATCAGGGCGCCGATACCGGGTTCGCCCTGGCGGAAGAAGAAGTCCGCGACGATCGCGCCGACGACCGCGAGGCCGGCCGAGATCCGGGCGCCCGCGAAGATCGCCGGGAGGGCGGCACGCAGTTCGAGCTGGGTCAGGATCGTCCAGCGGGAGGCCTGGCGCAGCACGAACAGCTCGCGCTGCGCGCGTGCCACCGACCGCAGCCCGAACAGCGTGTTGGACACCATCGGGAACAGCGCGATCAGGACGCAGACGACCACCCGCGCGAAGAAGTCGAAGCCGAACCAGAAGCCGATCAGCGGGACCAGGGCGAGTACCGGGATGCACTGCAGCATCACGGCGTACGGGAACAGCGAGCGTTCCAGCCACGGGGCGTGGTTCATCGCCACCGCCCAGGCGATGCCGATGGCCACGGCGGCCGCGAGACCCGTGAAGGCCACCTGCGCGGTGTTCCACAGCCCGTCGGCGATCTCCGTGCGCACCAGGCCGCTGCCGAACGCGTCGGTGACCACCGTGTGCGGCGCGGGCATCAGGAAGCGGCGGGCCGGGTCGAGAACGACGTACGTGATGGCGTACCAGACGCCGGTCAGTGCGACGGCGACGAGGACCGGCGGTCCCGCGTGGGAGAGCCGGACGCCCTTCGCCGTGCGCTGTGCGGTGGTCCCCGACGTGCTCTTCATGCCGCGTACCCTTCTCTGAGTCCCGTGCTGATGCGTTGTGCCAGTGCCCCGAACTCCGGCGTGAAGCGCAGGGCGGGCGTGCGTTCCCCGGCGAAGGGCACCTCCACGGTGTCCGTGATCCGGCCCGGCCGGCCGGACATCACGAGCACACGCGTGGACAGGTACAGGGCTTCGCTCACCGAGTGCGTGACGAAGACCCCGGCGAAGCGGCGCTCGGCGAAGAGCCTGGCGACCTCCTCGCCGAGCAGCTCGCGGGTCAGCTCGTCCAGCGCGCCGAAGGGTTCGTCGAAGAGGAAGAGGTCGGGTTCGAGGGTCAGTGAACGCGCCAGCGACACGCGCATCCGCATACCGCCGGACAGCTGGTGCGGCAGATGCGTCGCGAAGTCCGCGAGGCCGACGGTCTCGAGTGCCGCGCGCGCCTGCTCCCTGCGCACCGCCTTTCCGGCGCCGGTCAGCCGCGGGAAGAGCGCCACGTTGTCGAGCACGCTCAGCCAGGGCAGCAGGGTCGCGTCCTGGAAGACGTACCCGACCCGCTCCGCCCCGACGACGGCCTCGCCCCCGGTGGCCGTGCCGAGCCCGGACGCGATCCGCAGGAGCGAGGACTTCCCGCAGCCGGACGGGCCGACGACGGACACGAACTCGCCGCGCGCCACCCGCAGACCGACCGATGCGAGGGCGGTGGTGCCGCCGGGGTACGTCAGCGACACGTCCCGGAAGTCGAGCATGAGGTCCGACATCGGGGGTCAGCCCTTTCCGGTCAGGCCGATGGACGGGTCGAGGAACCGGTTGGTGGCGATGTCCTCGGGTGTGAGGCCGTCGGCCGGCGGTGTGCCGTTGCGCTTCAGGATGGGCGTGGTGATGTCGAGGATCCTGCGCACGCGCGTCTCGTCGAAGTCGCCGAGGGTCGCGTTGCCGCCGTTGCCGACGATGCCCGTGGAGAGCTGGCGCCCGGCGGAGTCCGCGGCCTGGCCCTTGGTGTAGACCCAGCCGGTGTCGAACCGGTCGACTGCCTCGACGACCAGGTTGTTGGCGCGGGCGGGCGCGGCGAAGTAGTCGGCGGTGGCCCGCTGCACGACCGGGATCAGCTTCTTCAGGCACGCCGACTGCTTGCCCACGTCCTCGCTGCGCACCGACAGCGCGGCGGCGTACATCGGATACCCGGTGTCATGGACGAGCTGGTACGAGACCGGCTTCCGCCATCCCTCGAGGTCGTTCTCGTACAGATACGGCTCCACGGTGGCGAAGCCCTGCTGCGCGACCTTGCCCGCGGCCGCGAGGAAGGTGGCCGGTGAGCCGTCGTAGCTCGCGTCGACCTGGGAGCGCTTCAGGATGCCCTTGCCCAGGACGTAGTCCATCCAGGTCACGCCGTCGGAGTAGCGGACGGTGGCCTGCGTCCTGCCCAGGTCCGCGATGCTCTTGACCCGCGGGTACGTCGCCGGGTCCCACATGATCATCCAGGGGGCCTTGTCGAAGGTGGCGAACACCTGGGTGACCGGCTTGTCGGCGGAGTTGCGCACCGCCTCGTCGGTGGCGGCCCAGCCCAGCAGGATCCCGGGGTCGGTGTACATCTGCACCGGTACCGGCTGGTTGCCGATCGCGGGACCGCCCGCCCGGATCTCCACGTCGACACCGGTGTAGGAGCCCTCGGAGAACAGCGGGCCGCGCACCTGCTTGGCCCGGGCGTCGATCACCGGGTCGGGGCCGAGCAGCTGGTACAGGCCGCCCTGTTCGGCCTGCGGGTTCCAGTCCGTCTGGATGACGACCTTCGCCGGGCAGACGCCGGACAGATCGGTCCTGCCGACCTGGTACTTGCGCGCGCTGCCGAGGTCGTCGGAGGCGCCCGAGCCGCAGGCGGTGGCGAGGACCATGAGCGCGGCGGCGAGTGCGAAGCGAGCCTTCACGGGTGGTTCCTTCCGGGGACGCGGATGCTGGGGTGACGCGTGCTGAGGCGGTGGTTACGGGGGTGGCGAGGGCTGTTCACAGGGAGTCGATCTCGGTGCGGCGGGCGTCGTCACCGAGGGCGAACCGGTCGCGGCTGGTGACGTAGAAGCTCGCGCCGAACCGTCCCACCGGGTGGTAGTCGGTCAGCGAGACGTGCCATCGCTCCCGGTCGATCAGACCCGCACGGGCCCACAGGTGCTCGATCCGGCCGAAGAAGACCTCCCGGCTCTCGGTCGTGCCGCGCTCGTGCAGGGTGCACTCGAAGGCGACCGGCGCCTCGGCGATCCGTGGCGGTGCGACCTGCGCGCACGGCAGCGTGGTGAACCCGACTTCGCGCGTTTCGTCGACCCCGGGCGGATACGCGGCGCCGCAGTCGTGCGTCTGCCGTGCGATCGGCTCGTCCACGAGGTGCACCACGAACTCGCCCGTCGCCTCGATGTTGGCCGCGGTGTCCTTGCGGGTGCCGCCCCTGCACCGGTCGAGGCTGATCATCACCAGCGGCGGATCCTCGCCGACCATGGCGAACATGCTGAACGGCGCCGCGTTCACCACTCCCGCGGCGTCGACGGTCGTGACGAGCGCGATGGGGCGCGGCACGATCAGGCTCGCCATCAGCTTGTAGCGCTCGTACGCGCCCAACTCGCCCATCACGACATGGGTGTCGGTGCGCCGCGTGACCGGCTCAGCCATGGCTGGCCACCCACCACGAGAGCAGGACGTCGCGCAGCGCGGCCGGATCGTCCTCGCCGTGCTCCGGATGCCGCACGCGCGCCAGCGAGCCGAGCTCCGCCCCGGTGAGGTCGACGGCGACCTCCCGGGCCACGACGGGCGTACGGGCGAAGTCGGGTACGTAGCCGGAGTCGCGGGTCAGCCCGCGCTCGGTGCGGATGTGCGGCTGGCGGAACTGCTCCGGGGTGCGCTGGGTGGCGTACGACAGCACCTCGGGCACACCGCGCGTCTCCGCGCGGGTGGCGGTGGAGAGCACCACGAGGACCGGGGAGAGGGTGTGGTTGCTGGTGCTCATGATGTCGTTGCCGCAGATGTTCGGGACGGCCAGCACGTCCATCAGCGCGAGGAGTTCGACGTGTTCACCCGGGCCGGTGCGCTGGCGCACGATCTCGGGCATGCCGTCGACGACCCGGGTCGCCATGAAGAGGTTGAACGAGTCGTGCACATCGTCCGGGGTGAGGCCGTACTCGCGCTGTGCCTCGGCCTGGATGTCGGCGCAGTTGGTGTGTTCGGCGAAGCCGTGCGCCGCGTCGTACATGTTGGCGCTGCACCGTGGGAAGAGCGTGTCGTTCAGGCCGGCCGTGTCCGTGAGCAGGTACATCATGGCGCGTTCGCGGGGCGGGGCCGACCAGAGGAAGTCGCCCTGACACGGGTGGAGTCCGTGCATCGTGCGGGTGCGTCCGACGTGCAGCGGCTCGCGGTAGTCGTGCAGGTTGAAGGCGTTGAGGTCGACGCACTGGTTGCCGTGCACCTGCTCGACGCGCAGCACGTGCCCCGCCGGGACCTCGATGGCCTTTCCGGTGCCGGGGGCCAACTCCCAGCGGCCCACCTCCGCGCGCTCGTCGCCGGGCTGATACGCCAGATCGTCGTACCAGCGCCAGGGAGTGCCGGTGACGCGGGGATGCGGTCGGGGCCGGACGCTACCGGCCGTCTCGGCGAGGGCGAGACGGACCAGCCCGGCGCGGGAGGGCGCCTCTCCGGCGGCCACGGAGGCGTCGACCAGTTCGAGCTGCTGGTCGGTCAGGCTGAGTACCACGCGGGGCATCCGGGTTCCTCGCTCTGTTTCGGTATACGGAAATCGCGATGTGCGTATACGAACAGCGAGGCGTTGCCGCCCGGTCACCCGTGCGTTTCCGTCGTGTTGCCAGTCAAATGAGGCCGGGGAGCGGCGAGTTCGGTATACCTCGTGATTAGACTCGTCCGCATGTCACCCACCGCCGACCGTCCCGCGCACCGCGCCGAGGCGGCCTTCATCAGCCTGCGGACCGCCATAGTCGAGGCCGCGCTGACGCCAGGAACCAAGCTCCCCGAGGACGCGCTCGCGGCGCGGTTCGGCGTCAGCAGGACGCTCGTGCGCGCCGTACTCGCCCGACTCGTGGCGGCCGGCCTCGTCGAGCAGGGCAAGACGAAGTCGGCGACGGTGGCGAACCCCGACGCCGACGACGCGCGGGCCGTCTTCGAGATGCGGCGCTGTCTGGAGCAGGAGGCGATCCGCCTCGTGGCGGCGCGCTGGTCGCGCGGCACGTCCGCGGCCCTACGTGCCCATGTCCGCGCCGAGCGGAGCGCCCTGGACCATGACGACCACCGTCTCTCCGGCCGGCTCGCCGCCGAGTTCCACGTCAAGCTGGGTGAGGCCAGCCGGAATCCGCTGCTGGAGCGCTATCTTGCCGAGGTCGTCTGGCGCTGCGCCCTGATCCTGACGGTGCACGGCATCCCGCACGACCAGCGTCAGTCCATCGGCGAGCACGAGGAGTTGATCGCCCTGCTGGACGCGGGGGACAAGCAGCGCGCGGAGCTGCTGGCCGTCCGGCACCTGGCAGGCGTCGAGGCCCGGGCCCTCGCCCGCTCCGTGGAGTCGCCCGCACCGGACCTCAGCGAGATCCTGAGCCGGTACTGAGCGGGCCCGACCGAGGGCGAGCGCGACGCCGGAAGGCGCGATTGAGGGGCCGCTCTACGAACGGCCCCTCACCTGCTGTCACCCGTGCCGCGCGCCCGCCGCTCAGCTCAGGGCGTAGGCGCGCTCCAGGGTCTGGAGGGTGCGGTTTCCGTCGGCGTCCCAGAGCTCGGTCCTGACGCTCACATGGCCGGCGGTGTCCGACAGCTCCGGGTGCGTGACGCTGACCCTGAACGAGTCGTCGTCATCGCGCTGCACCTCGGCCGGGCGCCAGGTGGCGCCGTTGTCGTAGGACACCGACACCTCGGCGCCCGCGATGGCGGTGGAGCCGCTCCAGCCCTTCGGTCGGCCGCCCTTGACGGTGAAGGTGAACGGGGCGTCGGCGGGGGCCTGGTTGAGCTCGTTCACCGGGATCTCGTACGAGGGCAGGACGACCGGCACCGACTCGCAGGCCTTGGCCGTCGGGAACTGCTGTCCGCAGCCCGCGACGGCCATGGTGGTCGGCACGGCCGAGGAGAAGCTCCACTCCGTGTGGATGCCGGTGCCGAGGGTGCCGCCCGGATAGGTCCCCGCCGTCCGGGTGAGGTCGAGGACGAAGCGGTAGTCGGCCCGCTCGGGGACGAGCACGGAACCGGTGCTCGTGATGCGCTCCCCGTTGCGGTAGTAGGTCCACTTCCGGGTCAGTCCGCTGGCCAGGATGTGCGTCGGGTCGCTGTCACCGCCGTCGTTGGCGATGGTGCGCATGACCGTGTCGGTCCGGCACCAGGCGCAGGCCTCCGCGTCGAACGGGGTCAGCTGCAGCGGGGCCGCGAACCAGCGTTCCTGGCGGACCGTGCCCGGTTCGGGGTAGCGGACGGCGTTCGTGACCATCCGGACCAGCTTCGGGAGGCTGGCGTAGACCTGGCGCTGGTAGAGCCGATCCGGTCCGGCCAGCACGTAGTCGTCCCGGTGGCCGCCCATGTTCACCGGCTGGAGGGTGCGGACCGAGAGGTGCTCGGCGACCGGACCGGCCCACGCGTGCAGCGCCTCGTAGCCGAAGTGCCGGGTCTCGTCGGAGTGGAAGGTGCTCTTGACCCTGGCGAAGTCGTCGGTCGCCACGGTCCTGGCGAGGTCGGCGGGAATCCGGCCGCTCTCGGTGAACGGCATCGAGTAGGTGTAGCCGGACTCGACGACCCCGCGCAGCCCGAGGGTGACCGGGCCCTCGGCCAGCAGCGCCCGCAGCGCCTGTCCGTCGTCGAAGCCGGTCTGTACGGCGGGGAGCGGCAGGGCCGAGGTCGCGACGCCTCGGGGGCCGGGCGTGGCCGGGACGACGATCATCGCGGCTGCGCCGGCGTTGGCCGCCCGCGTCGCCTGCCCGTTCACGGACCTCGGATCGGCGGCGGACACGAGCACGGCCTTGCCGGCGGCGTCGATCCCGGCGAAGTCCTGGTCGCTGCCGGTCCCCGCGTCGACCAGCCGCAGGTTCCTGGTGCCCTCGAAGCGCTCGGCGAGCTGCGGGACCCTGATCGCGACGGAACGGCGCTCAGGGCTGGTGACCGACATCTGGACCAGCGGCTCCTGGCGGGCGAGGTAGCTGTCCAGCACCAGGGAGCCCTCGGCGGCCCGCGCGCTGGGGATGGCGCCGTAGCGCTGCTCGCCGGTGTTGGCCTGCCCCGCGACGTAGTTGGCCAGGACCCGACGGCCCTTGGCGTCGTCGCGCTGGACCCCCAGGAAGTACGCGCCGTCCTCCAGCGGCCGCTTCTCGCCCGTGACGTCGACCTTCAGGTCGGTGGCGGCGGTGGCGTCGACGGTCAGCGTCTGGTCCTCGTCCGTGACGACGATGTCGGGCACGGCGAACAGGTCACTCGCGTACGGGTAGGTGGTGCCACCCGGCGCGATGGTGGTGACGGCGCCCTGGACGGTGTAGTGACCGACCGGCAGGGTGAAGGTCCGGCTGCCCGTGCCCCGGATGACCATGCCTTCGCTGTAGTCGTTGTCCAGGCCCTGCAGCGTCATGCTGACCGTCTGCGCGGGGTTGCCGAACCGGTCGGCGAACTTCAGCGTCACGTCGTGCTGGGGCGGCTCGACGCGGAAGCCGACCGCCGTGTGGACGGACGCGCCGTCCGCGCCGGTCGCGGTGAGGCTGCCGCTGTACAGGCCGTGCTTCAGGCCGTTGGGGTCCAGGGTGACCGTGACCTCGGCGGTGCCGCCGGCCGGGACGGTCAGCCGGTCGCCGTCGAGGGTGTTCCCGGCGAAGGTGAGCGCGCCGCCGGCGCCGGCCACGGAGGCGGCGAGGGTGGTGTGCGCGTCGGATGTCCCGGTGTTGCGGAAGGTGACCGTGCGGGTCCGCGTGGGAAGGGTGCCGGTCTGCCAGGGAACATCGCCGAAGTCGGTGCTGCCGGAGACCTCGAGCGTGGCGTCCAGGGCCGCCGGTATGTCGATGCGGCCGGCTCCCTGCTGGTAGACGGTGGAGTTCTGCGCCGTCACGGCGTGCGCGGTGAGCGCGCTCTTGATCCGCTGCCCGTCCCACTCCGGGTGGCGCTGGGCCAGGATCGCGGCGGCACCGGCGACGTGCGGGGTGGCCATCGACGTTCCGGAGAGCGTGGTGTAGGACTCGCCCACGTTCACCGCGCCCGGGATGGTGGTCCCGGCCGCGCGGGCGGCCACGATGTCCACGCCGGGAGCGGTGACGTCGGGCTTGACCGCCATGTCGCCCAGCCGCGGGCCGCGGCTGGAGAAGTCCGCGAGGACGTCGGACTTGTCGACCGCGCCGACGGTGAGCGCGGAGTCGGCGGTGCCGGGAGAGCCGAGCGTGCTCTCGCCAGGACCCTCGTTGCCGGCGGCGATGACGAACAGGGCGCCCGAGGAGGCGCTGAGCGAGTCGACGGCTTCGGTGAGCACGTCGCCCCCCGGCGTCGCGTCACCGCCGAGGCTCATGGACACGATGTCGGCCCCCTGCGCGACGGCCCACTCCATCCCGGCCAGCACACTGGAGTCGGTGCCCTGGCCGGTGTTGCTGAGCACCTTGCCGACGAGCAGCCCGGCCCCCGGAGCCACGCCCTTGTACGTGCCGCCGGAGGCGGCGCCGCTGCCGGCGATGGTCGACGCCACATGGGTGCCGTGCCCCTGGCCGTCCTGCACCGCCTGGCCGGAGATGAAGCTCTGGGTGGCGACGACGGAGGCCCTGAGGTCGGGGTGGTTCAGGTCGGCGCCGGTGTCGAGTACGGCGACCTTCACGCCCTTGCCGTCGTAGCCCTCGGCCCAGGCCTGCGGGGCGCCGATCTGCGGAACGCTCCTGTCCAGCGCGGCCCTGACCTTGCCGTCGTACCAAAGCCTGGCCACACCGGCGGTGCCCGAGGCCGCGAGGCGGCCGCGGCTCTTCGCCTGTGCGGCGGTCGGTTCGACGGCGTGCCAGAAGCTCTGCGCGTGCGCCTTGTCGACCCGTACGGACGCCAGTCCCAGCTGGGGCATGACCGTCGCGCGGCCGCTGCCCGGCAGGTCGTCGGCGCGCTCGCGCAGTTGGGGCGCGGACGGTGTGCCGCCGAAGTCCACGATGGCGGGCACGGAGTCGGTGGTGGCGTCCCCGTACCCGTCGTCGAGCATCCGGCTGACGTTGAACAGCTCGCGGTCGACGGTGCCCGCCGCGAGCGCCACGAGCGCGTTCGACGGATAGACGTACAGGTCGCCGCCGTCGCCGGTGGAGATCTGGAACTGCTGGGACGGGTCGGTCGCCGCGACGATGTCGACCGACTGCCGGCCGTCCGGGCCGGTCGTCACCGCGACCTTGTCCCCGGTGATCAGCGTCAGCGTCTTCGCGGCCGGCGCGCTGTCCGCCGCGGGGGCGATGTCCGCCGCGGGGCGGGCCGGTGTGGTGGCTGCGTAGGAGACGGCTGCCGGGGAGACGGCGAGCGTGAAGGCGCCCGCTGCTGCGGCGATATGCAGCAGGCGTCTGCGGTCCAGGGGCATCGGGGAGTTCCTCTCGCAGGCCGGCGGGCGGCCCGAGGGGCCGCTGACCGGCCGGAGTCGGGGTGGACGGACGCTCCAGCCTGGGCGCCGCCCCGACCCGAGAGGAACGGTGATCAGTGGCGAGATCCGGACACGGCGAGGACTCGCCATCTCCGCCGGCCTCGAATGCAGGTGCCGCCGAAGGGACTTGACGGCCCCGAACCGAACGGATCCGTGTGCGGACGCGGTCTCCTCCGGACGCTTCCGCTCGCATACGATCACCTTCTGACGCGGGAGCCCCGGGAGACCGGTCCGTGCCCGCCCGCACCGCCTTGCACAGCCCCGTACCCGCCATCCCTGGGAGGAGCTTGTGAAGAGAGTACGCGCGGCCGCCCTGGCCGTGTCCGCAGTCGTCACCACCCTCGCCCTGACCGGCGCGCTCACCGGCCCCGCGGCCGCGGAGCCCGCCCCGGCCGCCGCCGCGGGCGGCCCCGTCACGCACGACGAGAACGACCGGGTCCCGGAGGGCTCGGTCTGGACGGAGCACTACTTCCCCTCCTCGGACGACTCCGGCACCGAACTGCACGCCGACGTCCTGCTGCCCGAGGGACTCCCCGCGGGCGCGAAGGTGCCGGTCATCCTGTCCGTCGGCCCGTACTTCTCACACGCCGGGCAGACCGGCCCCGAGGGCTGGAAGCACACCGGACCCTCAGCGCGCTTCCAGGACTTCATCGAGGGCGCCGACGTCTTCGCGAACGGCTACGCCTTCGTCATGGTGGACCTGCGCGGCTTCGGCGGCTCCACCGGCTGCCACGACTGGGCGGGGCCGGGCGAACAGGCCGACACCAGGGCCGCGGTCGACTGGGCGGCGGCCCAGCCGTGGTCCACCGGCTCGGTGGGCCTGTACGGCAAGTCGTACGACGCCGTCACCGGACTCATCGGCAACAACCTGGACCAGGACGCGCTGAAGGCGGTCGTGGCGCAGGAGCCGGTGTGGGACATGTACCAGTACATCTACTCCAACGGCGTGCCGCGCCCGAACGTCACCGGTACCGCCAACGCGTACAACGAGATATCCACGTTCGCCCCGCTGCCCGACGACGACCCGCGCTACCAGGCCAACGCCCGGTGGGAGCAGTCCCATCCGGAGTGCCTCACCGACAATCTGGCCGACTTCCGGATATCCGACCAGCAGGACCCGTACTGGACCTCCCGCGATCTGGCGAAGGCGGCCGCCGGCACCGACACCCCGCTGTTCGTGACCCAGGGCTTCGTCGAACCCAACACCAAGCCCGAGGAGATGGAGGAGTACCTCGGCAACCACGAGGGCGTCGAGCGCGGCTGGCTCGGCCCGTGGGACCACGTCCGCGGCGGTGACCGGGTGGCGGACGGACGGCTGGCGATGGGCCGCGAGGGCTGGTACGACGAGACGCGCTCCTTCTTCGACACCCACCTCAAGGGCGTCGAACCGGCGGTCGACTACCCCGAGTACTCCGTCGAGGACAACACTGGCACCTGGCGCGCCCAGTCCACCTGGCCGGTCACGGAGCGGTCCGTGTACCTGCCGCTGGGCGGCGGCTCGTACGTCGACGACGGCGGCGCCTCGGCCCGCGCGGAACTGGCCGCGTCCGGCGAGGCGGTGCCGGGCGCGCCCGGACAGCCGTCCGGCCGCTGGGACATGGAGAACGCGCCGAAATCCGAGCCCGTCGCCCCGAACGGCCTCGCCAAGGGCGCGGCCCGGCGGCAGCAGGCCGGCGCGGTCACGTCGAGCTTCTTCGTCTGGTCGCAGCCGCTCGGGAAGGCCGTGCGGATCACGGGCACGCCGCGGATCTCGCTGCGTGCCGAGGGCGAGGGCAACGTCATGCTGAAGCTGTACGACGTGGCCCCCGACGGCAGGGCCGTGATGTTCGACGAGCAGGTGTCGCTGGTCGATTCGGGCCGGCTGACGGTCGATCTGAAGTCCACCGACTGGACGCTGGCGGCCGGGCACGTGCTGGCCGTGGAGATCGGCTCCATCCAGACGGGCTCGTGGCGCGACACTCCGTCCGGCCAGACCATCAAGGTCGACGGGGTGCTGCTCGCGCTCGCCCTGGACGACCCGGCCGACGACGCCGCCACCCAGGGCGCCCGCTCCCCGTACCTGGACTTCTACCTGAGCCGGAACACGGTGGCCCTCCCGGCGGGCCCGCCGACGTTCACGGTGGTGCCGGGGGGTCGCGTCTGACGCTTCGGCCGTAGCCGCTGACCGGTCCACGCGTGCGCGGACCGGTCAGCGCCGGTGACCCCCCAGCCGGCCCTCGAGCTGGATCAGCAGGTCGGCCAGCTGCTCCGCGAGGCCGGTGCGGCGGTCGTCGTCCAGGCCGGCGAGGGCCGCGCCCTCGAAGGCGAGCTGGGCGGGCAGCACCGTGTCGACGAGGGCGCGGCCCGCCTCCGTCAGGCGTACGCGCACCACCCGGCGGTCGCGGTCGTCCGTCTGGCGCTCCACCAGGCCGCGTTCCGTCAGCCGGGTCAGGCGCTTGGTCACCGCGGCGCCGGAGGAGAAGGTCTCGCGGGCCAGTTCGCCGGGAGTCAGCTCGCGGTCCGTGCGGCGCAGGGCGCCCAGCAGGTCGAACTCGGGCCGGGTCAGGCCCGCCGCCTGCAGGGGCGCGCTCTCCGCCTGCTGCAGCAGCGCGGCGCAGCGGTTGATCCGGCCGACGATCTCCATCGGGCCCGTGTCCAGGCCGGGGTGGACGGTCTGCCACTGGCGTACCACCGCGGCCACGGTGTCGTCCGTCACGCGCTCAGCTCCTCCAGGTGGGGCGACTCGGCGCGCGGCGGCCCCTGCCGTCGCACGGTCGCTGCGAGCGTACGGTGTGCGCGCTGCTCGGTCCGCACCAGTGCCTGTTCGGGGAGGGCGCGCTGCCACCACTCGCCCGCGGCGGTGTCGGCGGCGTCCCGCAGTTCCACGATGCTCGCGGTGAGGTGGCGGCGGGCGGTGGCCAGCCGGGCCGGTTCGGCGGGAGCCGCCAGCGCGTGCTCGGCGGCGGAGGCGGCCTCCTCGGTGGCGGTGAGCGCCTTCTCCACCCGGCCTCCGGTACGGCGGTTGGTGATGAGGATCGCGGCGGCCAGGCCCACCAGGACGCCGGCGAGGGTGTCCAGCACCCGGTCGGTGACCAGCTCGGCGGCCGGGCGGACCCGGCCGAACTCGGTGACGAGCAGGGCCATCGGTGTGACCGACACGGAGCCGAGCCAGTAGTTGCGGCTGACCAGCGCCTCGTTGCAGAAGCTGAGCACGACGCAGAGCGCGGCCAGGACCACGACGCTCGTACGGGCCAGCGGGACGATCGCCGCGAAGACGGCGACGCCGAGGAGGTTGCCGAGCGTGCGCTGCAGGACGCGGTGCCAGGTGAGGGTGACGTTCGCCTGGTAGATCGCGGAGGCCGAGACGATCGCCCAGTACGGGTGGCCGACGCCGAGGGCCAGCCCCGCGTAACCGGCGGCCGCGCACCCCACGGCGCAGCGTAGGGCGACCGGCAGCAGCGGCGACCCCGGCCGCAGCAGGAGCGCGGCCGTCCGGCGGCGGTCCCGCTCCCGGCGCGCGGCGCGTTCGGCGTCGATGCCGAGCAGCTCGTCACCGGTGCCGGGAAGGACCGGAACGCCGGGGAGGGGGCGATGGGACCGCACCTGGTCGGCCCAGGCGCGCAGCCGGTCGGCGTCGGCCGCGCCGGGCGCGTCGGCCAGGGCGGCCTCGGCCTGGAGCACGAGGCGCTCCAGGGTGCGCCGGGCAGGGGTGCGCCCGCCGGCGGCGAGCAGTGACTGCCAGGCGTGGTGCACGGCGGCCGCGGCGGCGTGCCGGGCTGTCGCGCGGTCCCCGCCCGTGCCGTGCCGGGTGTCCCGGTACGCGGCGGCGGCCAGCAGGGCGCGCGCCGTGGCGCGGCGCTCGGGGCCCTCGCGCCGCAGGAGGGCGGGCGCCAGGGTGACCAGCAGGCCCACGGCGCCGGCGGCGAGGGTCAGCGCGGTGTGCGCGGGGACCTGGTGCGGCTCCTGCGGGGAGAAGAGGACGCCGGAGACGACGAAGACCGGGATCACGTGCCCGGGCGGACCGAGCCGGCCGGCGTCGCAGGCGGCCTTCAGCACCGCGGCGAGCACGGCGGCGACGGCGATGAGGACGACGACGCTGCCGATGAGGGAGGCGCAGGTGAGCGCGATCCCCACGGCCGCGGTCATCCCGAGGACGACCCGGACCCCGGCCCGGGCCCGCGCGGCGTACGGCAGCTGATGCCCGTACAGCGCGCAGAACGCCCCGGCCATCGCGTACGGCGCCAGCTCACTGCGCCCGACGGCGAGCAGCGGCACCAGCGCGAGCGAGACGGCGACGGCCACGCTGGTGGCGGGCTTGAACCAGATGTCGGAGGGCCGGTTGACGCGGAGCACGCCGGAGAGGGGGAGGGGGCGTACCCGGGGCTGCGGGGTGGGGGTCTCGGCGGTACTCACCCATGAAGTTTAGCAAATGTTTCACAAGTAAAACACTTGGACGGCGGCACGGCTACGCAGAGTGATTACTGCTTACGGGTTGATAAGAGGCGACGGCAGCAACCCCTCGCGGCGAACCGCGGTTGAAGACAGGCCGAATCCCTAGCACCGTAACGGAGACTGCTCGTGTCTGGGTCCAACCCGTCCATTCCGGCCGCCCGGCCCGTGATCGGCGAAGCCGAGATCGAAGCCGCGGTGCGCGTCCTGCGCAGCGGCCATGTCGTCCAGGGGCCGGAAGTGGCCGCCTTCGAGGAGGAGTTCGCGGAGCTCGTCGCCGGCCGCGCATGCGTCGCCGTCAACTCCGGCACCTCCGCCCTGCAGCTGAGCCTGATGGCGCTCGGCATCGGAGCGGGTGACGAGGTGGTGGTGCCCTCGTTCTCGTTCGCCGCGACCGCCAACGCGGTACGCCTGGTGGGTGCCGAACCGGTCTTCGCCGACATCACCCCCGGTACCTACTGCCTCGACCCGCTCGCCGTGGCGGCGGCGATCGGTCCGCGCACCGCGGCACTGATCCCGGTGCACCTGTACGGGCACCCCGCCGCCATGGACGCCCTGCTGCCGCTCGCCGCCCGCCACGGCCTCGCCGTCGTCGAGGACGCCTGCCAGGCGCACGGCGCCGCGCTGCACGGCCGGCCCGTCGGGGCGTTCGGGCAGGCCGGCTGCTTCAGCTTCTACCCGACGAAGAACATGCACGCGCTCGAAGGCGGCATGATCACCACCGCCGACCACCAGCTGGCCCGCACCCTCAGGCTGCTCCGCAACCAGGGCATGGAGCAGCGGTACGAGAACGAGATCGTCGGCGCCAACATGCGGATGACCGACGTCGCGGCGGCCGTCGGCCGTGCGCAGCTGACGCAGCTGCCGGCCTGGACCGAGCAGCGGCGGGCCAACGCCAAGGTGCTCGACTCCCGTATCGAGGGGCTGCCCGTACCGCGGGTGGCCGACGGCGCCCGGCACGTCTACCACCAGTACACCGTCGCCGTCCCCGACGGCCGCAGGGACGCCGTGCAGCGGGAGCTGGCGCGGCAGGGCATCGGCAGCGCGGTGTACTACCCGACGCCGATCCACCGGCTGGCGCCGTACCGCGACCCGGCCGGCCCACCGCTGCCCGAGACGGACCGCGCCGCCGCCGAGGTGCTCTCGCTGCCGGTCCACCCCACCCTCGGCCAGGGCGACCTGGAGCGCGTCGCACGGGCCGTGAGCATCGCCGGAGGTGCCCGATGAGCAAGCAGAACCTGCGCGCGGGGCTGGTCGGCCTGGGCGCTATGGGACGCAACCACGCCCGGGTGCTCGCCTCGCTAGACGGCGTCGAACTGGTCGGCGTGATGGACCCGGCAGGAGACGCCACGGGTGCCGCCCGCGGCGCCCAGGTCGTCGCCACCCTGCCCGAACTCCTCGCGCTCGGCCTGGACTACGCCGTGGTCGCCTGCCCCACGGTGCTGCACGAGGAGGCGGGGCTCGCCCTGGCGGAAGCCGGCGTCTGCGCGCTGATCGAGAAGCCCCTCGCCCACACCGCGGCCGCGGCCCGGCGCCTGGTCGACGCCTTCGACCGGGCGGGCCTGGTCGCCGGGGTCGGGCACATCGAGCGCTTCAACCCGGCGCTGCAGAGCCTGCGTTCGCGCCTGGAGGCGGGCGAACTCGGCGAGATGTACCAGGTGGTCACGCGGCGGCAGGGGCCCTTCCCGCAGCGCATCGCGGACGTGGGCGTCATCAAGGACCTGGCGACCCACGACATCGACCTCACCAGCTGGATGGCGGGTTGCCCGTACGCCTCCGTGTCGGCCCGGGCCGTGTCCAAGAGCGGACGCCGGCACGAGGACATGGTCGCGGTCGTCGGCGAACTCGCCGACGGCACCATGGTCAGCCATCTCGTGAACTGGCTCAGCCCGCTCAAGGAGCGCTTCACGGCGGTGACCGGCGAACGCGGCTGCTTCGTCGCGGACACCCTCACCGCGGACCTCACGTTCCACGCCAACGGCGCCTTCGCCACGGAGTGGGAGGCGCTGAGCGCCTTCCGCGGGGCCGCCGAGGGCGACATGGTCCGGTTCGCGATCCCCAAGCGCGAGCCGCTGCTCGTCGAGCACGAGCGGTTCCGCGACGCCGTCGAGGGCAAGGCGAACGACATCGTCACCCTCGTCCAGGGGCTGCGGACGGTCGAGGTGGCCGAGGTGGTCCTCGACTCCGCGCGGCGCAAGACGTCCCTGCCGCTGCAGAGCCCGCACGCCCGGAACCTGGCGGCGCTCACCCAGCGGTCGTGAGCAGGTGCGGCCGGTCGCCGGTCACGGCAGCCGGGACGGTGCGGGACTGGCCGCACCGTCGGGCTGCCGCGTACCGGGGGTCCTGAACACCCACCACCGGAAAGCGCTGTAATTCACCACCGCGTTGACGATCGTCGACGTCGTCTTCGCCGCCACGTACGGCATACCCAGGGCAGTCAGTCCGGTGACCGTCGTGACCGTGGCGCCGTAATTAAATCCGACAAGCACCAGATATTTGAAAAAAGCCGGACCGGCCAGTGCGCCGCTGTGGAAGACAAAAGTTCTATTGAGGCCGAAGTTGATCGCCAGCACGGTCACGAACGCCAGCGAAGTGGCTGTGGCCAGGGGCAGTTGAAGCCCGCTGTGCAGCAGGACCAGCACCCCGACATCGATGGCGTAACACAGCCCTCCCACCAGAAGGAATCTTGTCTTATCAGCCGAGAATAGGCGGCAAACGGTGTTCCACATTCTCCGGAAGATTTCTGGTACCTTCCTCCCTGCTCCAGCCCATCCTCGCAGACGGGTTCCAGGCAAAGAAACTCGAGAGGGTTTTCCTTCATGTATCAAAACATGAAAATCGCGGTCGTGGTGCCGGCGTACAACGAGGAGAAGTTGATCGCCCGGACCATCCGCACGATGCCCGATTTCGTCGACCATATCGTGGTGATCGACGACGCCAGCAGTGACGCGACGGCCACCGAGGCGACCGACGCCGGCGACCCGCGGATGGTGCTCATCCGGCACGAGACCAACACCGGTGTCGGCGGGGCGGTCTGCGACGGGCACCAGGAGGCGCTGCGGCTGGGGTGCGACATCTCCGTCGTCATGGCGGGCGACGGACAGATGGACCCCGCCTACCTGCCCGCCCTGCTCGCCCCGATCTGCGACGGGACCGCGCTCTTCACCAAGGCGAACCGCTTCTACTCCCGCGAGTCCTACCGCGGTATGCCGAAGTACCGGATCTTCGGCAACATCGTTCTGTCGTTCATGACCAAGCTGGCGTCCGGCTACTGGCACCTCTTCGATCCCCAGAACGGGTACACCGCGATCCACCGGGCAGCACTCGAGCGGCTGAATCTCGAGCGCGTGGCCCGGGACTACTCGTTCGAGAACGATCTCCTGATCAATCTGAACATCCTCCGGATCCCGGCCTGCGACGTCCCGATTCCCGCGGTCTACGGGAACGAGGTGTCGACCATGCGGATGCACCGGGTGATTCCCGCGCTGATGGGTCAGCTGGCGCGCGGGTCCGGCCGGCGCCTCCTCATGAAGTACGTCGTGTCCTCCTTCTCACCGATCGCCCTGCTGCTCCTGGCGGGACTGTCCCTGGTCGCCTTCGGTGGCGCGGCGAGCATCTGGGTGCTGGTCCACACGCTCGGGCCGTCGAGTGCCAGCGCGGGCAGCGTGCTGCTGGCGACCCTGCCGATGCTCACCGGCATCCACTTCCTCGTCGGCGCCCTCATGCTCGACATCCAGGAGAGCCCGGACCGCCAGGTCGCCACCGCCGCCCTGGGGGAGTTCCACAACGGATGGATCGCCATGCCCCGCCAGACGCTCACCGAGGACAGCGCGGCAGGTGCCAACAAGGCGCCGGAGCCGGCGAGGTGAGACCTCGCCGGCTCCGTGCGGGTGACGGGTGGCGCTCAGGTGACCCGGCAGCCGGTCACGTCGGCCACGAGCTCACTGTCGTTCCAGCCCCTGCCCAGGCCGAGGCCCACCCCGCCGTTGGCCCAGTTGGCGGCTCCCCCCACCGGATCCAGATGGCGGTACCAGAACATCGTGCCCGTGCTGTTCCGGGCCAGCAGGACACCGGCGCCGAAGGAGGCGAGCCTGGTGTGCGCGCCCCAGCCGCTTCCGATGGTCACCCCCAGGCCGCCGTTGGCCCAGCCGGGCCGGCCGCCGAGCGGGTCCAGGTGGCGATACCACCGCAGTTGCCCGCCCTCCGGCACGGTGTACAGGACACCGTTTCCACTGGCGGCGATCCGAAGGCCGTTCCAGCCGGCGCCGATCTGCACGCCGCGGCCGTCGTTGGCCCAGCTGAACTGGCCGGTTGAGCCCAGATACCGGTACCAGTAGAGCTTTCCGTCCTGGCTGACGGCGTAGATCACACCGTCCCCACCGCCGACGACGGTGGTGAACGACGACCAACCGGTGCCGATCACCGAGCCGCTGTTGGGATCCCAGTCGGCCTCGCCCGAGCCGTCGTACTTGTTGTCGTGGTGCCAGACCAGATCGCCGGTCTCGGTGATGGTGAAGATCACCCCGTTGCCGCCGGAGATGGTCCTCGCGGCGGTCCAGGTCGGACTGATCACCACCTGACTCCACGCGTTGCCGCCGGTCAGCGGGGCGCTGTTGCTCCAGCGCCGCAGCTTGCCGTTGCTGTCGACGTGGTAGTTGCTCACCGCCGGAGTCGTGCAGGAGGTGGCCGCTTGGGCGGGCGCGCCGGGGGCGGTGAACGTGAACAGCGCGGCCAGGAGCGCACTCCACCCGGTCCGGGACAGGCGCCGGGTCCTGTTCGTGTGAGGCATCAGCTGAGGCATCAGTTCTCCCCGATGGTGCTGGGATCGCCGGCCGGCGACGGGCAGACCGGCTCCACGTCCAGGCTGGTGCCCGCCGGGCTGGTCAAGACGACGCGGAAGCAGTGCTGGAGCGCTCCGTACAGGAAGCCGGTGCCCTGCTCCTGGTAGCGCAGCGGGCTGACATCCTGCGGCGTCATGGTGAAGCCGTCGCTCAGATCGACGTAGCTGATCTGGTAGCTTCCCGGGCCGTCCAGCTGGGTCACCGTGTACTGGATGGATGTGACGTCCTGGACCTCCTGCGCGGTGGCGCACAGCCGGGCCACCCCGTCCTGTTCGCAGACCGTGTCACCGGCATGGGCAGGCGTGGCGGACAGGGCGACGCCGAGAAGTGCTAACGCGAGTACGGGGGTCTTGCGCATGCTCGTCCCATTCTGTTGGAGAGGACTGGTTACGGATTGCACTACCAGTCCGACGGATGTTCGCCGCACACCGGTCCGAGGGTGAGGCAGGCGGCTCCGTCGTCCTGGCAGACATGCAGCGTGAAGCAGTGCTCGAGGGCTCCGTAGAAGTACCCGACGAAGTTCTCTCCCGCGTTCACCGTGTGCGTGACCCTGCCCGATTCGGGCCCTCCGGTCTGATCCACGTACCACGCGGTGTACGTCATCGTCCGGTCACCGTTGTTGGTGATGACGTACTGGAGGCCGGTGACGTCCTGAACCGCACGTGCCGTCACGCAGACCCCCGTGCTGCCGAGGTCTCCGCAGTCGCTGGTCGCCTGCTGCTGTTTCTTGTTCTTGGGGGACTCCGCGCACGCCGTGGCGGGAACGCCCATGGCGATCGTGGCGGCCGCGGTGCCGGCCAGCACGGTGCGGCGCGAGATCTCCTTCATCTGCTCTCCTCTCCGTCGGTGACGGACGGCCCTCCGGTACGGCCTAGGCCACCGCCTGTGTGAAAACGTTCGACAGGATCTGCTGGATCTTGGAGTCGAACGGGATGCTGCCGTTGAAGGTGATGGAGCTGGCCGAGAACACCCAGCCCTTGAGGAGGACGGCCGGCACGTAGAGCATCTCCGCCCCGCCGGTCGAGTTCTGGCCTTCCGCGACGAGGACCGATCCGGGCACCAAGCCCGATCGGCGGTTCACTTCCCAGCCGCTGGCGGCGACGTTGTAGCCGACGCTGCCGAAGCTGTCCCCGACACTCAGGCCGGTTCCCGCCATGAACGGGTTGTTGGCGGTGTTGCGCACGGTGTACGGCGAGAAGCTCATGAACGTCGGCCCATAGTGATCCACGCCCAGGATCTGCGATTCGGGCTGCCCGTCGCTCGCGAAGACGTCCCGGCTGCCGTCGGACTTGCGGAAGACGACCGCGTTGCCGTTGTCCGTGTACTTCATCCGCTCGTAGATGCCGTTCCCACCCAGATAGATGATGCGGCCGCCGTTGTTCTGGAAGTTCACGACGTTGTCGCGCGCGGCCTGGGTGAAGTACTCGGGGTGGCTGGTCAGCACCAGCGCCTTGTAGCTCCCGCCCTGCGCGGGTGTCCGCAGCCAGCTGGCGCCGGTCGCATGGAGGTCGGTGTCGGCGTAGCAGTCGTACTGGAATCCCTTCGAGTTCATCCACTGGAACAGCTGCAGATCGCTGAACAGCATGTGGTCGATGACGCCGGTCGGGTTCCGGTAGAAGTTGTCCCACGAGGTCCCCATGTTGGGGCGCTGCATGCTGACCGTGCGCTGCGCACCCGACTGGCCGGGGGAGTACTGGTTGTGCCCGCCCCAGAAGTTGTAGGCGTTGTACGTGTTGGTGGGGACCAGGACGGCGATCTGCTGCTGTGGTGTCGCCGGCCGCACCACGAACATCACGTTGTGCTCTTTGCCCTGGGACGACTTCAGCTGTGAGGCGTAGATGCCCGAGGGCCAGCCCGCCCCGGTGCCCACGGACACGGAGTAGGACTGGTTCCAGCCGCATCCCGCGCTGTGGTAGCCGCTCTGCAGCGGCTGGAACTGCCCGGTCCGCGAGGTGGGCGGAGTGACCACGACGGGGGTGGTGCCGGCGGGAGCGAGGCGGACGGTGGAGGACGTGTACGAGGAGAAGGTCGTGGACACGTGGATGCCGAGACTCGTGCCCTGCTGGGCCGACAGTTTCGTCGGATAGCCCTGGAGCGCCGCCGAGTGCTCGCGGGTGAAACCCGAGCCGACCACGGCACCGGACGAACTGTGCCACTGGACGCCGCTGGTGTTGATCGTCTCCGAGTTGAGCAGGCGGTACCACTGCAGCTGGGTGTCGGGTCCGGGCGGGTTGGTGGTGCTCGTCCGGATCCGGTACACGGCGCCCCCTCCGTTGGAGAAGATCTGCCGCTCGAATCCACCCAGAATCGTGGTGTCAATGGGGTTGCCGCCGTTCGCCCAATTGAAGGTTCCGTTCGTGCCGAGATAGCGGAACCAGGCGATCGCGCTGCCGTGCCGGGTGCCGAAGATGACCCCGTTCGGGTCGGCGAACAGTTGCGTGTAGGTCTGCCACTGCGTGCCGATCTTGGCACCCGAGTTCGCCGCCCAGCTGAAGGAACCGTTGGTACCGGTGTATTTGTACCAGAGCAGGTTTCCGGTGGTGTCCTCCGCGTAGAAGACGTTGTTCCAGCCGCCGATGACGCGTGGGAAGTTCCAGCCGGTGCCGATACGGGTGCCGCTCGCCGAATGCCAGCTGCCGGCGCCCGTGCTGCTGTTGGTCAGGAGGTACCGGTACCAGAGGAGGTCCCCGTTCGGCTTGAACGCGAAGACCTGTCCGTCCGCGGCGGCCAGCACGAAGCGGAAGTGGTGCCAGCCGGAGCCGATCAGGCGGCCGGCGCCGGAATTCGCCCAGGAGGCGGGGGAGCCGGTTGTCCAGTTGATATGCCGATACCAGTAGAGGTTTCCGTCCGCCTGGATCGCGTAGAAAATTCCGTTGCCGCCGGGTACCAGGCTGAGAAATCGCTGGTTCGGGTCGTAGGCCATGTGCTCGATGCCCCTTTCGAATGGCCCTTTCGAATAACCCCGCCCCGGCTAGGGATAATTGTGTGTCCCGGGTCGGCGCGCAAGAATCGACACGATCCGGTCCGGCCGAGGTTCATTCGAATGGCACAGCCCCGACCGCAGGGCGGGGATCAGCGACAGGCAGAGCACGCCGATGAACATGGGCGCGGCCATATAACGGAAGCACGGCGCGGGGTTGGCGGCGATCACCGTGAGCTGCACCCCGAGGGAGACGCCCGCGAGCGCGAGCAGGGCACGGCGGCGACGGGCCCGGGCGAGCAGGACGACGAGTGCGTAGGTGGCCCAGCACCAGGTGGCACCGCGCCACAGGAGCCACTCCAGTTGGGGGACGCCGAAGGCGGAACGGGCGAAGACGGCGGCGTGGTTGAGGGCCTGGGAGGGCGGCCGGGCCTTGAGCACCGCCTTGTACGGGCTGTCCTGGATCGCGCCGAAACCCCACAGGTCGGCGGGGACGGCGGTGCCGTACGTCCAGGTCCTGGCGTCCTTGTCCGGCGGTCCCGGGAAGACGGCCCAGGCGATGTGCGCCCGGCACAGGCGCGCGGCGAGGATCTGCTGCGGGGAGTCGCGCAGGGTGTGCCACCACAACCGCATCAGGGGCGCGGCGTTCAGGTCGGCCGCGGTCCGGTTCACCGACGCGTTGTAGTAGAACGGGTCGGACGCGTAGCAGTTGGTGCCGGCGTCGCGCCAGGTGGAGAGCGGGGCCACCCGGGTCATCAGCCGCAGCTCGTCCGGGGTGAACAGCCCGGGTGCGCGCGCGTACGCCACCGAGAGGTCGGCGTTGTGCAGGTTGTACAGGAACGCCTTGTCCGGCTGGGCGATGCCGGCCGCCGGATAGGCCACGAGGGTGAGCAGCAGGGTCAGGCTCGTGGTGGCCGCCGCCAGTCCCGCTATCAGGAGCCGCGCCCCGGGCAGCGCCAGGACCAGGGCCAGCGACGCGATCGCGGCCATCGGGAGGCCGTTGTTGCGGAACAGGTCGACGCCCAGCAGCCCGGCGCCCAGCAGCAGGAGTTCCGAGCGGCGTGGCCGGACGGGCCTGCCTTCCCGCAGCCGTCGGCCCGTCAGCCGGACCGTGACGGCGAACACCAGCACCGCGCAGATCGTGAACGGCACGTCCTTCCACAGGAAGACGGTGAAGGAGCCGAGCGGCGGAGCCGCCGCGCAGGCCACCGCGGCCGGGGCGCTCCACCGCCCCCGTACCCCCAGGGTCCGCAGTCCCGCGCACGCGTAGGCGAGCACGGCGGACATCGCGGTGGTCTGCAGCAGCGTCAGCGCCCCCAGGTCCCCCGTGCTGTGGAGGGACAGCCAGACCAGCGAGTTGTAGAGCACCGAGTGGTCCGAGCGCCAGTTGCCCGTGGTGACCTGCCAGGTGTAGACCACCGAGTCCACGCTCATCAGACCCGGGTAGAAGGCCGCCCACCACAGCAGCAGACAGGCCTGGCACGCGAGGAAGACGGCCAGCGGCAACCGCAGGGCCGGCGGAACGCGTGACCCGAGGGCGCGGAGCTGGGGTTCCGCCAGCACACGGGACCCACCGGCGCGGGCCGGGGACAGTAGCCGGGCGTCTGACACTGCGGGCTCTCCTGGGCGTTCGTACGGGTTTGCGGACCGGGGGGCGGACGGTCTACGGGGCGTACTCCACGTCCTTCGGCGCGGTGGCGGCCGGCCTGGCCCGGGGCGTCCTGGGCGGGATGACGGAACCCACGCCACCGCGCACCGCGGGGATCAGCGACAGGCAGAGCACGCCGACGAAGATGGGGGCCGCCATATAGCGGAAGCACGGCGAGGGGGTCGCCGCCAGGACGGTGAGCTGGGTGCCGAAGGTGACGCCGACGAGGGCGAGCAGGGGCCGGCAGCGGCGCGACCGGGACAGCCGGACGACGAGCAGGTACGTGGCGTACGCCCAGACCGCGCCGCGCCACAGGAGCCACTCCAGCTGGGGGACGCGGGACGCCTCGTAGGCGAAGTCACCGGCCTTGCCGAGGGTTTCGGACACCGGCCGGGGCTGGGCCGCCCGGTTGTACGGGCTCGTCCTCATCTCCGGGTACCACTTGTAGAACACCGGGTTCACCCAGTCGAGCGCGTTGTACGTCCTGCCGCCCTGGTCCTGCGGCCCGGGGAAGACGGCCCAGGCGATGTGCCCGCGGCAGAGCCGCGCCGACAGCACCCGCTGGGGCGCCTTGCGCAGGGTGCGCCACCAGAGCTGGACGAGCGGCTCGGTGAGCCCGTCGGTGACGGTCCTGTTGAGCTTGCGGTACAGCGGGTCGGAGGCGAAGCACGTGGCCCCGGTGGTACGCCAGTCCTCGATCGGCGCCGCCTTGGCCATCAGCCGGAGGTCGTCCTGGGTGAACAGGCCCGGTGCCTGCGCGTAGGTCACGGCGAGGTCGGCGTAGTGGAGGTTGTAGACGAGCGTCTTGGGCGGCTTCTGGATCCCGACCGCGGCATAGACCACGACCATCAGCGTCAGGGTCACGGCGGTGGTGAGGGAGACCAGTGCGGCGATCCGGATCCGGGCGCCGGGCAGCGCGAGGAGGAGGCACAGAGCGGCGATCACGGCGACGGGGAAGCCGTTGTTGCGGAACAGGCCGATCCCGAGGAAGCCGACGCACAGCAGCAGGAGTTCGGAGCGCCGCATCCGGCCGTTCCAGTTCCCCCGCAGCCGCCGGCCGGTCGACCGGGCGGTGACGGCGAACACCAGCAGCGCGCAGATCGTGAACGGCACGTCCTTGCCCACGTACACGGTGAACGCGGCCAGCGGCGGCGCCACGGCGCACGCCAGCGCGGCCGGCGCGCTCCAGCGCCCGCGTACGCCGATGACGCGCAGGCTCGCGCAGGCGTACGCGAGTGCGGCGGACATCGCGACGGTCTGCGCCAGGGTCAGCGCCGCGAAGCCCCCGGTGGCGTTGAGGCTCAGCCAGAGCAGGGAGTTGTACAGGACCGAGTGGTTGGAGATCCAGTGGTCGGTGGTGACCTGCCAGGTGTAGGCCAGCGCGTCGTAGTCGATCATGCCCGGGTAGAAGGCCATCCACCACACCAGGTAGCAGGCCTGGCAGGAGAGGTAGACGACCAGCGGCAGTCGCAGCGGCGGCGGCACGCGCGACCACAGGGCCCGGGCCTTCGCGGTGACGGCCGCTGCCAGCGGCCGGGAACTGTGCGGGGTGTCTGACATGCGGAGTTCTCCTGGGCGTGGGCGAGGTGGTGGCTGGGGCCGGACGGTCAGCGACTGCCGTCCGCAAGGGCCGGATCCGCGGCGTCGCGCAGCTGTCGTACGTCCTGCTGGGGGATGGCCGACGGGGAGTGCTCCCGGCCGAGCATGACCAGGGAGACCGCGCGGGCGGCCGCGTGCCCGTCGTCATACACGCAGAACCGCTCGCGGAAGGCGGCGCGCAGGGCGGCGGCGCGCGCGTCGCGCCACGCCCCGGAGGCGAACAGCTCCGCCAGCTCGTCGAGGCCGGTGGTGACATGGCCCGGCGGGTCGGCCGTTACGTCGAAGTAGGCGCCGCGGGCCGCCCGGTACGCCGCCCAGTCGTCGGTGTGCAGGATGATCGGGCGGTCGGTGGTGGCGTAGTCGAACATCAGCGACGAGTAGTCGGTCAGCAGGGCGTCGGAGACGAGCATCATGTCCACGGCCGAGGGCTCGTCGGTGACGTCGAGGAGCAGCCCGCGCCGCTGGAGGTCGCGCAGCTGCAGTCCGCGGACGGCGGCCCGGGCGTCCCTCGGGTGCAGGCGGACCAGGAGGGTCACCGTGGGCCCGAGCCGGTGCACCAGCTGTTCGAAGTCGAACCGCGGGACGTACGACTTGCGGTGGGCGCGCCAGGCGGGGGCGTAGAGCACCACGGTGTTGCCGTCCGGGATCCCGAGCGCCCTGCGCAGGGCGGCCGTCCGCAGCCCGTCGCCCCTGACCAGGACGTCGTTGCGCGGGGCGCCGGTCGGCAGCGAGGTGAAGCGGCAGGGGTAGGCGCGGTCCCAGATCTGCTGCGCGTACGGGCTGGAGACCAGGCTGTAGTCCCAGCGGTCCGCGCGCTGCAGCAGTGCGCGGACGTCGAGGTGGTACGTGGCGGCGGGTCGGTCGATCAGGTCGGCGCCCATGTGCCCGAGCGGTGTCCCCTGGTGGGTGTGGACGTGGATCTGCCCCGGGCGCTTCACCAGCCGCTGCGACCAGTCGACGTTGTTGACGAAGTACGTGGCCCGGCTCATCACCCGGTGGTACCCCGGCGTGCCCGGGGCGACGTGGTCGATGCCCTTCGGCAGCCGGTCCACGGCGTCCGGCCGCACCACCCACACCGCGCGGATGTCCGGGGCCAGCGTCCGGGCCGCGTCGTGGATGGCCGCCGGGTCGCCGAGCACGCCGCGGTGCCAGAACGCCGAGTACACGGCGAGTTGCGGATCGAGCGGGCGCCGGCGCTCTGCCTGGGCGAGGGTGCGCTTGATCTGCCGGGTGGCCGCCTTGCGGAGCCGGCGCTTCTGGCGGTGGGCCTCGTTGCGCACCCGCTCGGCCTGCGTGACGGCCCGGAACACGGGGTAGGGGGTGCCGGGCAGCATCCGCCACTGGGTGCCGTAGACATCGTCCGGCGGGGTGAAACCGTCCGGCTTGTAGCGCCGGTAGAAGGCCACCATCTCCCGGTGGAAGGCGGGCCGGTCCCTGGGCAGCACCCGCTCGCCGAGCGGCAGCGTCGCCAGGAAGTGGTTGATCATCCGCTCGAACAGCAGCGGCCTCGCCCCGTCGAGCTCCGGGTGTTCGTCGAGGAACGCGAACAGGCCGGCGTACTGCGTGAAGATGTCGAAGTGCCGGCGGCCCGGGGTGCGGGTGATCGCCCCCCGTCTGCGCTGCAGGTACTCCACGCAGACCCGGTCGAGGCAGGCGATGCGGCGCGCGCACATCAGCGTCTGGTAGGTGACCGGGGCGTCCTCGTAGAGCCCCGGCCGGTAGGTGAATCCGTGGCCGGTGAAGAAGTCGCGGCGGTACGCCTTGTTCCAGGCGACCAGGAACAGGTGCAGGTACTGCGGACTGCTCATGATGTCGAAGGTGTCCGTGCCCGAGGAGGCGAGCAGGTCCGCCGTCATGCTCCGGCCGGCCCGGCCCCACCAGTGCGTACGCACATGGTCGAACACGAGGACGTCCGGGTCGCCGGTGGCGGTGAGCCGCTCGTCGATGGCCCGCAGCGCTCCGGGGGTGTAGCAGTCGTCGCTGTCGAGGAAGAGCAGATAGTCGCCGGTGGCGCGGCGGACCCCCGCGTTGCGCGCCCGGCCGAGGCCGACGTTCTCCGGCAGGTGGACCGCGGTGACCCGGCCGTCGCGCGCCGCGTACTCGTCGACGATCGCGCCGCAGTTGTCGGGCGAGCAGTCGTCGACCGCGATGACCTCGATGTCCTCGCAGGACTGCGTCAGGATCGAGTCGAGGCACTCACGCAGGAAGCCCTGGACCTTGTAGACGGGGACGATGACGCTGAAACGGGGCACGGGATCTTCCACGGTCGTGAGGGATGGGGTTCGGATCGCTCAGTGGTGCAGGAGGCGGACGCGGCCGGCGGCCGGGGCCGGGGTGCGCTCGCCCAGCGGAACGACCGGCGGCAGGGCCTCGGCCGGCTCACCGAGCAGCACCCGGCGCACCACCCGCTCCGCGGCCAGCCCGTCGTCGAAGTCGCAGAACCGCTCACGGAACGCGCCGCGCAGGTGCCGTGCGGCCGCGCCGTCCCACTCGCCGCCGCGGAAGATCCGCGTCAGCTCGTCCTGGGTACGGGCCACCGCGCCCGGCGGCGCGGCGAGCAGGTCGAAGTAGACGCCCCGGGTCTCCCGGTAGACGTCCCAGTCGTCGGCGTACACGACGATCGGGCGGTCGAGGTTGGCGTAGTCGAACATGATCGACGAGTAGTCCGTGACCAGCGCGTCCGCGGCCAGGCACACCTCCTCGGGCGACCGGTGCTCCGTCACGTCGATCAACGCGCCGGAGCGCAGCATCCCGTCGAGTCCCGCGGACCCCTCGTAGGAGTGGTGGGCCCGCAGCAGCACCACGAACTCCTCGCCGAGCGCCTCGCAGAACGCCACGAGGTCCAGCTGCGGGAGGAAGTCCGTGCGGTAGTCGCGGTGGGTCGGCGCGTACAGCACCGCGACGCGGTCCTCGGGCACGCCGAGGCGGCGCCGGATCGCGGCGACGTCCTCGGCCGTCGAGGTGTAGAAGGCGTCGTTGCGCGGATAGCCGACGTCCAGGCTCTCGTACGCGCCCGGGTAGGCGCGCTCCCAGACCTCGGTGGAGTGGTGGTTCGAGGAGATGTTGAAGTCCCAGCGGTCCACCCGCTGCAGCAGCTTGCCGAGCGGGCCGGCCGCGGCCGCGGCCGCCGGGAACTCCACCAGGTCCACCCCCATCCGCTTGAGCGGGGTGCCGTGCTGGGTCTGCACATGGACGGTGCCGGGGCGCTTCCTGACCGACATCGCGAAGTTGACGTTGTTGAAGGTGTACTTGGCGGTGGCCATGACCTCCCAGTAGCGGGTGCTTCCGATCACCACGCTCTCCACGTCGTCCGGCAGCTGCCGCGCCTGGCCGTCGGCCACCAGGAACACCGACCTGATGTGCGGGGCCAGGCGCCGCGCCGCCGCGTGGATGGCGGCGGGGTTGCAGGCGTAGCCGCGGCCCCAGTACGAGGAGTAGACCGCGAGGTTCTCGTCGACCGGCCGCCTGAGGAACACCCGGTACGGGTTGAGGATCCGCCTGCGCAGCCATCCCAGGCACCGTCGGGCGGGCCGGGCCGCCCGGCCCAGCCGGCGCCTCGTGCCGCGCACCGCGCGGAACGCCGTGTAGGAGCCGGAGGCCAGCAGCACGTGCTGCAGCGCCACGCTGCCGCCCGGTCGTCGGACCCCCGCCGGGCGGTGCCGGCGGTAGAGCCGGGCGGCCCGCCGGAAGAACCGCCGCCGCACCGCCGTGCCCGGCAGCCGCACGGGGGACGCCGCGGTCTTGAGTACGCCGCGCACCAGCTGGTGGAAGACCCTGCCGAGCACCGCCGGGTCCGCCGTGAGCCCGGCCGCCCGGCGCATCACCAGGTCGAACTGGTCGAGCAGGTCCAGGTGGTGGAGGCCGGGCAGCTCGTTCCGGCTGCCCCGCCGGCCCTGCAGATGGCGTACGCAGACCTGCGGGAGCAGCGCGATCCGCTCCGCCCGGAGCGCGGCCGTCACGCTCCACACCGTGTCGGTGAACATGCCGGGCGCGAAGGCCAGTCCGTGCCGGGACACGAACGCGCGCCGGTAGGCCCCGCTCCACGCGGGCACCGCCACGTCGGGCAGCGCGGTGTGCTGCTCCATCCGGAAGGCCCCGCTCGGCGCGTTGCGCCACAGCCGTCCGAGCGCGGGTCCCCTGCCGCCCTCGAACCAGTGCACCCGCTCGTGGTCGAAGAGCAGCAGATCGGGCTCGCCGCACTCCTTGAGCCGGGCGTCGATGACCTCCAGCGCGCCGGGCACCAGCGTGTCGTCCCCGTCGAGGAAGAGCAGGAACTCGCCCGTGGCGCCCGCGATCCCGGCGTTGCGCGCGCCCGGCAGGCCGTCGCCGGCCGGCGAGTGCACCACCGTGATCCGTGGATCGCGGTCCGCGTGCGCGGCCACGATCGAGGCACACAGCCCTTCCGGTGCGGTGACGACGGCGACCAGCTCGACGTCGGCGAAGGTCTGGCCGAGCACCGAATCGAGACAGCCGGGCAGCCGCCCCGGCCCGTCGTGGGCCGGGACAACGACACTGAAGCGGGGCAACACACTCTCCTTCGATGGGCGTTCAGACGGCGCTCGTGGGCCGGACCACGGTCGTGTCGGGCTCCTGCCGCGGGCCCGGTGCCGCCGCAGGCCGTCGTTCCTCCGAGAGCAGGCCCGGGGTCCGCTCCTGCCGCGGACCGGCCGCCGGCACCGGCCGCCGGTCGTCCAGCGGCACCGCGGACGGCAGGCCCGGGGTCTCCCCGAGGAGGACATGCCGTACGACCCGCTCGGCGGCGCCCCCGTCGTCGTGCGGGCAGAAGCGTTCGCGGAACGCGGCCCGCCGCTGGGCGGCGGCCGGGCCGCGCCACTCGCCGGACGTGAAGACCGCGACGAGCTCGTCCTCGTCGGCGGCGACCGCGCCGGGCGGGAAGTCCCTGAGGTCGAAGTAGGTGCCGCGGGCCGCCTCGTAGGCCGCCCAGTCGTCGGCGTACACGACGACCGGACGGTCCAGGTTGGCGTAGTCGAACATCAGCGAGGAGTAGTCCGTGAGCAGCACGTCGCTCGCCAGGCAGAGGGACTCGACGCTGGGGTGGTCCGAGACGTCCACCAGCCTGGACGAGCCCTGGCCCCGGGCCGCCGGCGGGGACGCGGCGGAGTGGTGGGCGCGGGTGAGCACCATGAAGCCGGGACCGAGCGCGCGCAGCAGCCGCTCCGGATCGATCGCGTGGCGCTGGGTGCGGCGGTAGTCCCGGTGCGTCGGGGCGTACAGGATCGCGACCACGTCCCGGGGGATGCCCAGGGACTCCCGCAGCCGGGCCACGTCCGCGGCGGTGGCGTGCTGGTAGACGTCGTTGCGCGGATAGCCGTACTCGAGCGTGGTGTAGGCGGCCGGGTAGACCCGCTCCCAGACGAGCGTGGAGTGGCGGTTCGCGGACAGGACGTAGTCCCACTTGTCGCAGTTGGCGAGTATGCGCGGGACGTCGGTGTCGCCCACGGCGGCCGGCCGGTCGAGCAGGTCCAGGCCCATGTGCTTGAGCGGGGTGCCGTGCTGGGTCTGCAGGAAGACCTGGCCCCGGCCCTTGACGAGTCTGCGGTCGAAGTTGACGTTGTTGACCAGGTACTTGGAGCGGGCCAGCGCGGTCCAGTACGCGGCCGTGCCGGGGGTGAGGCGGCGGGTGGCGGACGGGACCGTGTGGTGGTGCGCGGGGGCGGCGATCCAGGCGGTGCGGATGTGGGGCGCCAGTTCGCGGACCTTCGCCTCGACGGCCGCCGGGTTGCAGCCGTAGCCGCGGCCCCAGTACGAGGAGAACACGGCGTCGTTCTCGCGCAGCGGGAGCAGCCGCTGGATGCGGTAGTGGAGCTGGAGCACGGCCGCCCGGACGGCACCGTGGGCGGCGACGGCGGCGCGGTGGACGCGTCGCTGGAGGGCCCGCGCCGTGTGCAGCGCGCGGTAGCTGCGGTGCGCGCCCAGACGTACCATGGCGTGCCGGATCCTCGTGCGTACGCGGGGAGTCGCGCCCGGGGAGCGGTGGCGGCGGCAGTGGGCGCGGGCCTGGCGGAGGAACGCGGCCCGGCTGCCGCGCGGCAGCCGGTCGGAGGCGGTGAACACGGTGCTGAAGTGGTCGAGCATCCGGCGGAAGAGCAGGGGCCGCCAGCGCGCTGTCGCGGGGTGCGCGTCCAGATAGGCGAAGAGCCGGTCGTACTGTCCGAAGATCTCGAAGTGCCGCTGTCCGGGGGAGCAGGTGATCGCCCCCCGTCTGCGCTGCCGGTAGCGCACGCAGACCCGGTCGAGCACCGCGATCGACTCCGCGGTCACCAGCACCGGGTAGGTCCAGGAGACGTCCTCGTAGTAGCCGGGGGCGAACGTGAAGCCCGCGCGCTCCAGGAACTCGCGGCGGTAGGCCTTGTTCCAGACGACGTGCAGGACCCGCAGCAGTCCCGGCCGGTCGTCGAGGGTGAACACCGCCGGGCCGTCCTGGGCGAGATGGGACCGGGCCGCGTCGGGGACCGTCGCGCCGGTCCAGTACGTCCGTACGTAGTCGTAGACCAGGACGTCGGGGCCGCCGGTCTCCTTGAGCCGGTCGGAGACGGCGCGCAGGGCGTCGGGGGTGAGGGAGTCGTCGCTGTCCAGGAAGATCACATAGTCGCCGGTGGCGCGCTCCAGGCCCACGTTGCGGGCCCGGCCCAGACCCACGTTCTCCGCCAGGTGCACGGCGCGCACCCGCGGGTCGCGGGCCGCGAACTCGTCGATGATCGTTCCACTGGCGTCCGGTGAGCAGTCGTCGATCGCGATCAGCTCGAGATCGGTGAAGGACTGGTCCAGGACGGATTCGAGGCACTCGTGAAGGTATGCCTGCACCTGGTGGACGGGGACGATCACACTGAACCGTGGCACCTTGTATCCATGGGTAGTCAGCGGTGTACTCCCAAAAAACGGTCGATGGAGTGAGAGAGTTACGCCCGGATGCGGCATACGGGGGATCCCGGGGTGTTCGCCCGGGTTGGCAAGGCATGCTCCGGGGTGTATTGCATGGGGCGGGCGCACGGCAGTCGCCGGTGCGCCGTGTAGCCCTCGAGCCGGGAGGTGCGCGCCCGTGACCGCTCCCGAACCACCGCCCCCCTCGGCCGCGGACGAGGGTCCGGCGCCGGTGCGGGTCGGCGTGCTTCTCCCCGGGCTGCCCGCCCGGCCCGGCGAGTGGCTGGCCGACTGCACCGCGTACGACGCGGCCGGGGCGGACGTGCTGTGGATCGACGCGGGGGCCACTCCGCCGTACGACGTGCTGGCGGTGGCTGCGGCGCTGGCCGCCGCCACGTACCGGGTGCGGCTGGTCGTCGCGCTGCCGGAGAGTGTGCCGCCGGCCGCGTTCCTCGCCCGCGCGCTGGCCACGGTCGCCACGCTCAGCGACGGCCGGCTCGCGCTGGCCGCGGACCCGCGGCGGCGCGCGCAACTCCACGTCCTGGCGCCCGCGCTGCGGGTCTTCGAGCGCCGGCCCGCGGGCGGGTACGACGAGCCCGGCGCGGGGCGCTGGGCTCAGGTGCCCTCGCCGCGGGGCCGCGACGCGTGGGGCGCGACGCTGTCCGGGGCGGCGGAACGCGGCCTCCACGGCCTGCTCGTCCCACCCACGGCATCCCTCCTGGACACCCTGCGCAACCCGGAACCACCGCCCCCGCGGCAGGACCTGCGGCTGGCGCAGGGCTGAGGGCCTCGGGCTTGGCGCGCGCCCGATTGCTGGGGGCTGCGCCCCCAGACCCCCGTGGGGAGGGGGTGGTTGCGTGAGTGGGGCGGGTGCGGATCCCCCCGGGGGGGAGGGTGGTTGGGCGAGAGCGGCGGGTGCGGATGCCCCCGGGCCCCCTGGGGAGGGGGTGCGCGGCAGAGGTGCGTGCGGGTCCTCCCGTGGGGAGGGGGCGGTTGCGTGGGTGGGGCGGGTGCGGATGCCCCCGTACCCCCTGGGGAGGGGGTGTGCGGCAGAGGTGGGTGCGGGTTCTCCCGTGGGGAGGAGGTGGTTGCGTGAGTGGGGCGCGTGCGGATGCCTCCGGGGGAGGGCGGTTGGGTGAGAGCGGCGGGTGCGGATGTCCCCGGGCCCCCTGGGGGAGGGGGTGCGCGAGAGAGGCGGGTGCGGATCGGCTTCGGTTTTCGTCGGTGGTGTTGGTGCGGCTTCGCTGGGCTCTCCCGAGGGGTTGGGCCCGGGGCGTCGTGCGGATCGGCATCGGTTCCGTTGGTGGTGTTGGCGCGGTTTCGCCGGGGTCTCCCGAGGGGTTGGGTCGGGGGTGTCGTGCGGATCGGCTTCGGTTCCGTCGGCGGGGTCGGCGCGACTTCGCTGGGTGTCCCCCGAGGGGGTGCGCGAGGGAGGCGGGTGCGGATCGGCTGGTTCCGTTGGCGGTGGTGGTGCGGCTTCGCCGGGGCCCCCCGAGGGGGTGGGTCGGGGCGTCGTGCGGCTGCGCTCGGGTGTGTCACGTCTCCGCCGCCGGTGGGCGGAAAGGGTGGCTGCGCCTTCGGGACCGGGGTGGGACGGTCGGGTGACTGGGCGTGGCGCGCTGGGCTTCGTCGCCCGAGTCGTTGGCCCGGCTTCGCCGGGGCCCCCGGAGGGGCGTGGCAGGGGGCGTCCGGCAAGGACCCGTGGGGGCAGGATGGTGAGCGGTGTGCGGAGCTGATGGTCGTCGTGCGCTTCGGCGGAGTCGGCCGTGGTGCCATGGATCACCGCGCGCCCCGCGCGCCGCCGCGCAAGGTTATTGACGGTAGTTGAATTCTGGATTGACAATGGCTGGCGGGTCACCGGGGACCGCGTCCGACACGCGAGGCGCGCGGAGGAAGGGAGACCGGCGATGGAGCAGAGCACCCGGCGCCAGTTCCTGGGGGCGAGCGCTGCCGGTACCGGGGCCCTCGGAGTGTCCGCGCTCGGCTTCGACACCGCGCAGGCCGCGGAGGTCAAGCAGCGGCTGCGGATCCAGGGCGCCAAGGTCTCCCGCTCCGTCTGCCCGTACTGCGCCGTGGGGTGCTCCCTCCTCGCGTACACCCGCAAGCACGCCGACGGGCACACCGAGCTGCTGCAGATCGAGGGCGACCCGGACAGCCCCGTCAACGAGGGCACCCTGTGCCCCAAGGGCGCGACCTCCCTCGAACTCGGCGTCTCGCGGCGGCGCGTGCCGTACCCCCTGTACCGGGCCCCGGGGGCGCGGGAGTGGAAGCGCGTCTCCTGGGACTTCACCTTCGAGCGGCTCGCCCGCAACATCAAGGCGACCCGCGACCGGACCCTGGTCACCCAGGACGCCGACGGCAACACCGTCAACCGCTGCGAGGGCCTCGCCTTCGCCGGCGGCGCCGCGTTCAGCTCCGAGGAGGGCTACTTCGCCACCAAGGTGATGCGCGGCCTGGGAGTGGTCCACATCGAACAACAGGCCCGTGTTTGACACGGTCCCACGGTGGTCAGTCTGGCCGCCACGTTCGGCCGAGGGGCCATGACCAACCACTGGCGCGACATCCGCCACGCCGATCTGATCCTGGTCAACGGCGCCAACCCCGCCGAGGCCCACCCGGTCGGCTTCCGCTGGCTGATGCGCGCCAAGCTGGACCGCGGCGCGAAGATCATCCACGCGGATCCGCGCTTCACCCGTACCTCCGCCGTCGCCGACACCCATCTGCGGATCCGCACGGGCAGCGACGTCGCCTACTTCGGCGGCCTGATCAACTACGTGCTCGGCAACGACCTGCACCACCGCGAGTACGTCGAGTTCGCCACCAACGCCGCTCTCGTCGTACGGGAGGACTTCTCCTTCACCGACGGCATGTTCAACGGCTTCGACGAGGCCACCGGCACCTACGACACCACCGCCTGGGCCTACGAGCTGGACGCCGACGGCAACGCCCGCAGCGACATCGACCACCCGCGCTCCGTGCTCAACCTGCTGCGGCGGCACTACAGCCGCTACACCCCCGAGCTGGTCGAACGCGTCACGGGCATCCCGCGCGAGCAGTTCCTCCAGGTCGCCGAGCTGGTCGGGCAGACCGGGCGGCCCGACAAGGTGATGACCATCGTCTACGCCGTCGGGCTCACCCACCACACCACCGGCGTGCAGCTGATCCGCTCCGCCGCCGTACTGCAGCTGCTGCTCGGCAACATGGGCCGCCCCGGCGGCGGTATGAACGCCGAGCGCGGGCACGCCAACATCCAGGGCAACACCGACCACGCCATCTCCTGGGACATCCTCCCCGGCTATCTGCGCATCCCCGCCCCGGGGCAGAAGACCCTCGCCGACTATGTGAAGGCGAGCGCCAGCAAGAAGCTGCGGCCCAACGCCGTCAACTTCTTCGGGACCAACTACCGGGCCTTCATGGTCAGCCTGCTCAAGACCTGGTACGGCGACGCCGCCACCAAGGACAACGAGTACGCCTTCGACCATCTGCCCAAGCCCGCCGCCAACGCGTCCTGGATCTCCATCTTCGACCAGGCCCTGCAGGGCCGGATGGAGGGCCTGATCCTCTCCGGCATGACCGCCACCAGCATCGGACCGGACTCCAACCAGGTGCTCCAGGCGCTCGCCAAGCTCAAGTGGCTGTGTGTGATGGACCCGTTCCGCACCACCAGCTCCGAGTTCTGGAACGCCCCGGGCGTGGATCCGGCGACGGTGGACACCGAGGTCTTCCATCTGCCCTGCACCCACTGGATCGAGAAGGACGGCTCCTTCACCAACAGCGGCCGCTGGGTGCAGTGGAAGGAGCAGGTGCTGCCCCCGGAGGGCCAGGCGCGCCACGACCACTGGGTGATCGCGGAACTGTTCCAGCGGGTACGGCAGATGTACGCCGCGCAGGGCGGCAAGTACCCCGACCCGGTGCTGCAGCTGACCATGCCGTACCGCGATCCGCGCAAGCCGCTCCTCGACGAGATCGCCCAGGAGATCAACGGCCGCGACCTCGCCACCGGCAGGCGCCTGGCCACCTTCGCCGACCTGAAGGCCGACGGCACGACCACCGCCGGCGACTGGATCTACACCGGCCACTACCCGGAGGAGGGCAACCTCGCCAAACGCCGCGACGGCGTGCAGGACCCGGCGAGGAACGACCCCACCGGCATGGGCTTCTACCCCAACTGGGCGTGGAGCTGGCCCGTCAACCGCCGCGTGCTGTACAACCGCGCCTCCGCCGACGCCGCCGGCCGCCCCTGGGACCCCGAGCGCCCCGGCATCGCCTGGGACCCCGCCCAGCGCCTGTGGACCGGCGACGTTCCCGACTACCCGAAGGACGCGGCGCCCGGACCAAACGCCCCGCTGCCGTTCATCATGACCGGCGAGGGAACCGGACGGCTGTTCAGCAACGGCGTGGCCGACGGCCCGTTCCCCGAGCACTACGAGCCGGTCGAGTCGCCCGTCGCCAACCCCCTGCACCCGGACGTGTCCGCCACACCCGTCGCCTTCCTGTACGACGAGAAGGCCGGCCGCCCCAACCGCTTCGGTACGGCCGAGGAGTTCCCGTACATCGCCACCTCCTACCGCCTCACCGAGCACGAGCACTACGTGACGCAGAACGTCGAGCGACTGGTGCAGCTGCAGCCCGAGGCGTTCGTGGAGATCCCGGCCGAGCTCGCGGAGGAGAAGGGCATCGAGAACGGCGACCGCGTGCGGGTGCGGTCCAAGCGCGGCAAGCTCGAGGTACGCGCCGTGGTGACCCGGCGGCTCGGGCCGCTGACCGTCGACGGCAAGAAGGTCTACCAGATCGGCATCCCCATCCACTGGGGCTTCGTCGGCATCAACACCGGCCAGCACTGGCTGGCCAACGCCCTCACCCCGTTCGTCGGCGACGCCAGCTCCCGCACGCCGGAGTTCAAGGCGTTCCTCGTCGACATCGAGAAGATGTGAGCCCTGCCGTGCCCGCCGCCCCGGAAAGCCCCTGGTCCGCCCACCGGCGGCGGGCCGAGGCGCTGCGCGGGCGGCACGGCTTCGCCGCCGAGGTGCTGACGCTGTACGGGGCGCTGCTCGGCGTATGGGAGCAGGCGTGGACCGAGGCGCGCGAACGGCCGCCCGAGCCGGAGCGGCTGGCGGGCTGGGCCGCGCGGCACGTGCTGCCGCGGGTCCTCGACGCGACCGCCGCGGCCGGGCCGAAGGCGCTCGCCGCGAGCCTGGACGGACTGCGCGAGGCCGGCGAGGACATCCTCGCCGCGTGGCTGGACGGCGCCGACGACCTGGCCCCGGCGGAGCGCTACCTCGCCCAGGCGTCGCTGCGCGCGCCGCTCGCCGCTCTTCGGACACGGGTCGCCGGCGCGGACGAACGCCACTGCCCCGCCTGCGGCGGGCCGCCGCAGCTCAGCTTCCGTACGGACGGCGGCGAGGCCCTGGTCAGCGGGCGGCGCCGGCTGCTGTGCGCCCGCTGCGGCGGCGACTGGGGCTGTACGGCCAACATCTGCGCCGGCTGCGGCGAGACGTCCGGCGAGCGCCGCACCGTCTACGCGGAGCAGGTGCCGGGGCCGCGCGTGGGCAGAGGCGCGCGGGACACCGACGGCGCGCTGTTCCCGCATCTGAGCGCGCACGCGTGCGCGAGCTGCTCCGGCTTCCTGATCGACGTGGACCTCGGCCGCGACCCGCGCGCCGTGCCCGAGGTCGACGAGCTGGCGGCGCTGCCACTGGGGCTGTACGCCGTCGAGCAGGGCTACACCAAGATCGCACCCAACCTGATGGGGCTGTAGAGATGGCGGAGATCACACCCGGCAGGGCCTACGGGTTCTTCACCGACACCAGCGTGTGCATCGGCTGCAAGGCGTGCGAGGTGGCCTGCAAGGAGTGGAACCAGCTGCCCGGCCCCGAACCCGCGTTCGGCGACGGCTACGACAACACCGGCGCCCTCGACGCGCGCAGCTGGCGGCACGTGGAGTTCATCGACAACGTCCCCGACGAGACGGTCGGCACCGGCCAGGGCAAGGCCTGGCTGATGATGTCGGACGTCTGCAAGCACTGCCAGGACGCCAGTTGTATGGAGGTCTGCCCGACCGGGGCGATCATCCGCACGGAGTTCGACAGCGTGTTCATCCAGCCCGACGTCTGCAACGGCTGCCGCGACTGCATCGCCGCCTGCCCGTACAGCGTGATCGGCATGGACGACCACGGCGGCGTCGCCCAGAAGTGCACCCTGTGCTACGACCGGCTGCAGGGCGGCATGGAGCCCGCCTGCGCCAAGGCGTGCCCGACGGACTCCATCCAGTTCGGCCCGGTCGACGAGCTGCGCGAGGCGGCGCGGCAGCGGGTGAGCGACCTGCACGACCAGGGCGTTCCCCAGGCCCGGCTGTACGGGGCGGACGACCAGGTGTACGGCGGACTGAACGCGTTCTTCCTGCTCATGGACGAGCCCGAGGCGTACCGGCTGCCCGACGAGAAGAACGCCGTGCTGCCGAGCCGCAACAACCTGGGCGGCTACCTCGGCGCCGCGGGCACCGCCGTACTGGCCGTGCTCGGCGGGCTGCTGGCGCTGCGCCGGCGGCGCGAGCCCCCGGAGCCGCAGCCGGCGGCGGTGGCCGCGGGCCCGGGCCCCGACGGAGAGAGCGGGGAGGAGACCGCGGCATGAGCGCGTATCTCCTCGCCGAGGACGCCCAGCACTTCGTCCGCTCGCCGGAGTGGACCTGGTACATCTGGGTCTACTTCTTCTTCGCGGGCCTGTCGGGCGGCAGTTACGCCCTCGCCTCCCTGCACCGGCTGCGCGGCGGACCCGGCACGGCCGGCGTGGCCCGGCTCGGGTACTACACGGCCTTCGCCACGCTGCTGGTCTGCCCGGTCATGCTCATCCTCGACCTGGGCCGGCCGCTGCGGTTCTGGCACATGATGTGGAACACGACGCCGGACGGCGCCGGGCTCAACTTCAAGTACTGGAGCCCCATGTCCGTCGGCGTGTGGGCGCTGCTCGTCTACGGCGCCTTCGCCACCCTGTCGTTCGGCGAGGCGCTGGCCCGCGACGGCAGACTGAGGCTTCCGCTCTCGGGGCAGGTGCTGCGGCTGCTGGACGGGGTCGCCGGCCGGATCGTCGCCGTCGTGGGCCTGGTCTTCGGCCTGTTCATCGCCGGCTACACGGGCGTGCTGCTCTCCGTCTCCAACCAGCCGGTGTGGAGCGACACCTGGGCGCTCGGCGGCCTCTTCCTCGCCTCCGGCCTGGCCGGCTCCGCCGCGCTGCTGCACTTCCTCACCCGCTACCGTGCCGACGCCGGGCCCGGCGCGCCCGCGCTCGTCGTCACCGAGCGGCTGTACGCGCTGCTGGAGCTGGCGCTCGTCGTGGTCTTCGCGCTCACCCTGCTCCCGGCCGGGACGGCGGACGAGGTCTTCGGCTACCCCTGGCTGCTGCTGTGGCTGGTCGCCCTGGCGGGCATGCTGCCCGGGCTCAGCGGGCTGGCCGGCACGCGGCTGGCGGTCACCGGCGAGGGCGTGACGGTGCCGGTCCAGCCGGCGGCCGCCGCGCGGACGGCCGCCGTGACGGCCGCGGTCCTGCTCGGCGTGCTGGCCCTGCGGGCGGCCGTGATCTTCACCGTCCAGTGACCCCGTCCGTGGCGGACCGGGTGCGCGAGGCCCTGGCCCGGGTGCACGATCCGGAGATCCACCGGCCGGTCACCGAACTCGGCATGGTCGCCTCCGTGGACGTCTCGCCCGCCGGTGCGGTTCGGGTGGGGCTGCTGCTCACCGTGTCCGGGTGCCCGCTGCGGGAGACGCTCCGGGGCGACGTGGTACGGGAGGTCGCGGCGGTCCCCGGGGTGACGGGGGTGGAGGTCGACTTCGGGGTGATGTCCGAGGAGCAGCGCCGCACGCTCCAGCAGCGGCTGATGGGGGAGCGCGGCGCGCGGGTGATCCCCTTCGCGGCGCCCGGTTCCACCACCCAGGTGTACGCGGTCGCCAGCGGCAAGGGCGGCGTCGGCAAGTCGTCCGTGACCGTCAACCTGGCGGCGGCGACGGCCCGTACGGGACGCACGGTCGGCGTGCTCGACGCCGATGTGTACGGGCACTCGGTGCCCCGCATGCTGGGTGTGCGCGGGCTGCCCACGCAGGTGGAGCAGATGATCATGCCGCCCACGGCGTACGGGCTGCGGGTGATGTCCGTCGGGATGTTCACCGCGGGCAACTCGCCGGTCGTGTGGCGCGGGCCGATGCTGCACCGGGCGCTGGAGCAGTTCCTCGCAGACGTCTACTGGGGGGATCTGGACGTCCTCTTCCTCGACCTGCCGCCCGGCACCGGCGACATCGCCCTCTCCGTCGCCCATCTCATCCCGTCCGCGCAGCTCGTCGTCGTCACCACGCCGCAGCAGGCGGCGGCGGAGGTCGCCGAGCGGGCGGGGGCGGTCGCGGCGCAGACGCAGCAGCGGATCGCGGGCGTCGTCGAGAACATGGCGTGGCTGGGGTGTCCACACTGCGGCGAGCGGGCCGAGGTGTTCGGCGCCGGCGGCGGGGCCTCGGTGGCGGAGCGGCTGTCGCGGCTCCTGGGCGCGCACGTGCCGCTGCTCGGCCGGATCCCGCTCGACGCGGAGCTGCGCAAGAGCGGGGACGCGGGGGAGCCGCTCGTGCTCGCGTCCCCGGACGCGCCGGCGGCCCGGGAGCTGCGGGACGTCGCCGCGCGGCTGGCGGCGCGGGGGCGGGGGCTCGCGGGCCGCAGGCTGAAGCTCACGCCTCGGTGAACGCTCCGCGCCGCACGGGGGGTTGCGCCTCACCGGCCCCACCCGCCAGGGTTTGACCGGAGGCGTTCAGGTGGCTGGTGCCCCTCCCGGTCTTCAAAACCGGTGTGGCCCGGCATCCGGGCCAGGCGGGTTCGATTCCCGTCCGCCTCCGCCAAGCGCTCCGCGGGGGTTGCCCCGCTCACAGGACCCTGGGGCTGCGCCCCCAGACCCCCCGAGGGAGGGGGTTGGGTCGGGGTGTGGTGGGGTGGGCTGCGGAGGTTGCCCCGGCATGGGGTCCTCGGGGCTGCGCGCCAGACCTCCGCGACGTCGTCAGACCCCCGCGGGGGCGGGCGGTGTGCGGTGGGTTGCCTTGTTGACGGATCTTCGGGGCGCCGCGATTGCCGACGTTCGCGAGGCGGACGTGAAGGCCACTTCGCGGCCGTGGGGCGGGCTCGACGTCACCGTGCCGTTCTCCGTTGCGCGGTGAGCGCGATCGCGTCGGGCAGCTCCCCCGGGGAGGCGTCCTCGTGGCACTGCGGGGCGGCGCCCACACCCCCGTGGAGGGCGTGCGGGGCGGTGAGGGGCTGTCCGGGACGGAATCCGGTGGGGTTCGCCCCTGGTTCTCGTGGGCGAGGGGTGGTTGGGTCGGGGGTGAGGAGCGGCGGGCCCGCGGGCGCAGGCCCGGTGTCAGGTAGGACGACCCGTAACGGGTGGTGTGGGCGGCAGCAATCCCCGCGCCGGAGGCGCGGGACGGCACGCGGCCGGTGTGGTCGCCCCGCAACGAGTGGGAGGTGGCGAGCGGGTGGAGCGGAGCCCCGTGTCGGCGGAGGACCGCCGGGCGATACCCCGTACCGACGCGCTGCTCCGGGATCCGCGGCTGACCGAGGCCGCATCCGTGCTCGGCAGGGCGCTCGTCAAGCGCGCCGTGACGCGGGCGCAGGAGCGGGCGCGGCGGGGGGAGATCGACCCGGACGGTGTCGCCGACGCCGCCGTACGAGGCCTTCCCGCACGGGCCACCACCCTGCGCCCCGTCATCAACGCCACCGGCGTCGTGCTGCACACCAACCTCGGCCGCGCCCCCCTCTCCACCGCCGCGATCGACGCCGTCGAAGCCGCGGCCCGCACCGCCGACGTCGAGTTCGACCTCGCCACCGGCCGCCGCGCCCGCCGCGGCCGCGGCGCGCTCGACGCGCTGGCCGCCGCCGTACCGGACGCCGAGGCCGTCCACGTCGTCAACAACGGCGCCGCCGCCCTCGTCCTCGCCGCCACCGCACTCGCCGCCGGGCGCGAGATCGTCGTCAGCCGGGGCGAACTCATCGAGATCGGCGACGGTTTCCGCCTCCCCGAGCTGCTGGAGTCCACCGGCGCCCGGCTCCGCGAGGTCGGCACGACCAACCGCACCGCGCTGCGCGACTACGAGGCCGCCATCGGCCCGGACACCGGCTTCGTCCTCAAGGTGCACCCCTCCAACTTCGTCGTACGGGGCTTCACCTCCGCGGTCGACGTCCGCGAACTGGCCGGGCTCGACGCCCCCGTCGTCTGCGACACCGGCTCCGGCCTGCTCGCCCGGGACCCGCTGCTGCCCGACGAACCCGACGCGGCGGGCGCCCTGCGCGCCGGGGCGGCGCTGGTGACGGCCAGCGGCGACAAGCTCCTGGGCGGCCCGCAGGCGGGACTGCTCCTCGGCCGTACGGAGATCGTGGAGCGCCTCAGACGCCACCCCCTCGCCCGCGCCCTGCGCGTCGGCAAGCTCGCCCTCGCCGCCCTGGAAGCCACCCTCACCGGCCCGCCCCCGCCCGTACACGAGGCGCTGCACCGCACCCCGGAGGAACTGAGGCCCCGCGCCGAGCGGTTGAGCGAGGAGCTGCGGGCGCGGGGAACGGCCGCCGAACCCGTCGAGTCGGCGAGCGTCGTCGGCGGCGGGGGAGCGCCCGAGGTCCGGCTGCCCTCCTGGGCCGTCGCCCTGGACGCCCGCCTCGCGGTGCCGCTGCGCACCGGGGAGCCGCCCGTCGTGGGCCGGGTGGAGCGCGGCCGGCTGCTGCTGGACCTGCGCTGCGTACCGCCCGCCGACGACCCCGCCGTACGGGCCGCGGTGCTGGCGGCCGACGGGAGACGGTGAGCGGGCCGTGTACGTCGTCGCCACGGCGGGCCACGTCGACCACGGCAAGTCGACGCTGGTGCACGCCCTCACGGGCATGCGGCCCGACCGCTGGGCGGAGGAGCGGCGCCGCGGCCTGACTATCGACCTGGGCTTCGCCTGGACGGACCTCGCCCCCGGTACGACCGTCGCGTTCGTCGACGTACCCGGGCACGAGCGCTTCGTGCCCAACATGCTCTCCGGTGTCGGCCCCGTGCCCGCCGCGCTGTTCGTGGTCGCCGCCGACGAGGGCTGGATGCCGCAGTCCACCGAGCACCTCGCGGCGCTGGACGCCCTCGGCGTACGGCACGGGCTGCTGGCCGTCACCCGCGCCGACCTCGCCGACCCCGCGCCCGCCACCGCCGAGGCGCTGGCCGAGCTGCGGCGTACCACCCTCGGTGAGGTCGAGGTGGAGGCGGTGGCCGTGAGCGCGCCGACCGGGCGCGGGCTGGACGAACTGCGGGCGGCGCTGTCGCGCCTGCTCGCCCGGCTGCCCGCGCCGGACACGGACGCGCCCGTACGGCTGTGGATCGACCGGTCGTTCACCATCCGCGGCGCAGGGACCGTCGTCACGGGCACCCTCGCCGCGGGCCGGCTGGCCGTCGGCGATGAGCTGGAACTCCCGTCCCTGGGACGCACCGTGACCGTGCGCGGGCTGCAGACCCTCGGCCGTTCCGCGCCGGCCGTGGACGCCGTCGCCCGCGTCGCGGTGAACCTGCGCGGCGTCGAGGCCGCCCGGCTGCGGCGCGGCCACACGCTGCTCACCCCGCACCGCTTCCGCCTCACCGGCGTGGCCGACGTGCGCGTCCACGGCGACCCGGTGGAACGGCTGCCCGGCCAGGTCATGCTGCACATCGGCGCCGCGGCCGTGCCGGCCCGCGTCCGCCCGTTCGGCGCGGACACCGCCCGCCTCGTCCTCGCCCGCCCGCTGCCGCTGCGCGTGGGCGACCGCGGCCTGCTGCGCGACCCCGGCCGCCACCACGTCGCCGGAGGGGTCACGATGCTCGACGTCGCCCCGCCCGCGCTGCGCCGGCGCGGCGCGGCCGCCGCCCGGGCCGGCGTCCTCGCCCGGCTCGACGGGCGCCCGGACCTCGCCTCCGAGCTGGCCCGCCGGGGCCTCGCGCGGCGCCGCGACCTGGAGCGGATGGGCGTACCCGCCGCCGACGCGGCGCCCCTCGCCGGTGACTGGCTGCTCGACGACCGGCTCGCGGCGCGGCTGCGGCAGGCGCTGCCGCACCACGTCGCGCGCTGGACGGGCGAGCACCCGCTGGAGGCCGGTCCGCCCGTCGACGTGGTCCGCCAGGCGCTGCGCCTGCCCGACCGCGCGCTGGTACGGGCCCTGCTGGCACCGCCGTTGACCGTGCGGGCGGGCCGGGTCGTGCGGGCCGGGCGGCAGGGTGAGCTGCCGCCGCGGGTGGCGGAGGCCGTCGAGAAGGTCCGTACGGACCTGGCCGGCCACCCCTACGCCGCACCCGCCGCCGTCCGTCTCGCCGAACTCGGCCTCGGCCCGCGGGAGCTGGCCGCCGCCGCCCGCGCCGGCGCGCTGGTGCAGCTGGCGGAGGGCGTGGTGCTGCTGCCGGAGACGGTCCCGGCCGCGGCGGCCGTACTGGCCGCGCTGCCGCAGCCGTTCACGACGAGCGACGCGCGCAGGGCGCTCGGCACCACGCGCCGGGTCGCCGTCCCCCTGCTGGAGCTGATGGACCGGCGCGGCCTCACCCGGCGCCTCCCCGACGACCGGCGGCGGGTGCGCGAGGACGCGCCGCCCGGGAAGTGACCCGCACGGCCGCCACCCCCCGAAGGGAACCCTCATGACCACCCCCGTCCGTCTCACGCAGTACGCCCACGGCGGCGGCTGCGCCTGCAAGATCCCGCCCGGCGAGCTGGAGGGCATGGTCGGCGCCCTCGCCGGCGGCGCGGCCGTGCGCGACCCGGGGGCCGAGCTGCTGGTGGGGCTCGGGACGGGCGACGACGCCGCGGTGGTGCGTACGCCGGACGGCCGGACCCTCGTCGTCACCACGGACTTCTTCACACCGGTCGTCGACGACCCGTACGACTGGGGCCGGATCGCCGCGGCCAACGCCCTCTCCGACGTGTACGCGATGGGCGGCGAACCCCTCGTCGCCGTCAACGTCCTCGGCTGGCCCCGCGACGTACTCCCCATGGACCTGGCCGCCGAGGTGCTGCGCGGCGGTCTCGCCGTCACCGCGGAGGCAGGCTGCCATCTCGCGGGCGGACACAGCGTGGACGACCCCGAGCCCAAGTACGGCCTGGCCGTCACCGGTACGGCCGACCCGGACCGGCTGCTGCGCAACGACGCCGGCCGGCCCGGAGTGCCGCTCACCCTCACCAAACCGCTCGGCATCGGCGTCCTCAACACCCGCCACAAGGCCACCGGCGAGGTCTTCCCGCAGGCGGTGGCCGCCATGACGGCGCTCAACCGCGACGCCGCCCGCGCCGCCGTCGCCGCGGGCGCCGCCTGCGCCACGGACGTCACCGGCTTCGGGCTGCTCGGCCATCTGCTCAAGCTGGCCCGCGCCAGCGGCGTCACCGCCGTGCTGGACGCCGCCGCCGTGCCCTACCTCGACGGCGCCCGCGAGGCGCTGCGCGACGGCTACGTCAGCGGCGGCACCCGGCGCAACCTCGACTGGGCGGCGCCCGGTGCGGACCTGTCCGCCGTGTCCGGCGACGAGGCGCTGCTGCTGGCGGACGCGCAGACGTCCGGCGGGCTGCTGGTGGCGGGGGAGCTGCCGGGGATGCCGGTCATCGGTGAGCTGGTGGCGGCGGGGGAGCACCCCGTGGTGGTCCGCTGACCCCGGCCGCCGCCTCTTTCACGGGACCGCGCGGGTGCGCGGCCTCCTTCACGGGCCGGTGCGCGAGCGCCGCCTCCTGCTGGATCCGGGAGGCCGCCCTTCTGATGAAGGGCAGCCGCTCGTACAGGGCGCGGCCCGGGCAGCTGGTCTGGTAGCCGTCCTCGTGGCCGGCGAGCGCGGGCAGGGTGGCCGCGGTGCCCGCGGGGTAGCGGGCGTTGTCGTTGGTGGAGACGAGCCGGACCGTGGAGCTGGGGTCGGTGTGCGACAGCGAGAGCTTCCAGGCCACGAGCCGCGCGAGCGCGTTCTCGACGGCCTGCGGCACCTCGTTCCCCGCGGTGAAGGTGCCGAGTACGGCGACACCGGCGGTCCCCCGGTTGAAACCCTGGGAGTGGGCGCCCACCACCGGCCGGTCGGTGCCGCCGGCGCGGCCCTCGTAGATGGTGCCGCAGCGGTCGATCAGGAAGTTGTAGCCGATGTCGTCCCAGCCCTGGTAGCCGGTGTGCCCGGTGCGCAGATTGCGGATGAGGAACGGGGCGTCGGCGCAGTCGTAGGTGTTGGGCGAGTCGGTGTGGTGCACGATGACCGCGACGACGCGCTGCGCGTACTTCGCCTTCGGCTGCGCGCGGACCTCCCCGTCGAGCCACCGCTCGCGCGGCACGATCACCGGCCGCGGCACCGCGGGCTCCACGGGCCCGGCCCGCGCGGCGGGGGGCGGACCCGGCGGATCCCCGGTCGGCACGCGGTCGCCGGCGCACAGCAGCACGCCGACGCCCACGGCCAGCACGGACAGCTCACGCACGGTGGGCGGACGCAGCCGTCGTATCCCCTGGGGCGACGAGTCGGCACGCATGCGTCCACACTCGCCCGGGGCGGCGGGGGGCGCGAGAAGTAGTGCTGCATTCGGTGCAGGGGCCAGTCCCGGCCCGTCGTCAAAGGTGGAGCCGCACCTCGGCCAGCCGCTCGGTGAGGAAGCCGCGCTCGACGTCGTTGTCGCACAGGGTGAGGGCCTCCTCGTACGCCTCGGCCGAACGCGCCCACATCCGCAGCCGCCGCAGGAAGTCCGCGCGGGCCGCGCTGAGGTAGCTGTACGCGGCGAGCGCGGGCTCGTCGGACAGCGGCGCGAGCGCGTCCAGCCCGGCCCGCGGCCCGTCCCGCAGCCCGACGGCCACCGCCCGGTTGAGCTCGACGACGGGGGAGGGCCACAGCCCCAGGAGCACGTCGTACAGCCCGACGATCTCCGTCCAGTCCGTGTCCTGCCAGGACGGCGCCTCGGCGTGCACGGCGGCGATCGCCGCCTCCACGGCGTACCGCGAGGGCGGACCCCGGCGCAGCGCCTCGGTCAGCAGGGCGACACCCTCGTCGATCAGCCGCCGGTCCCAGCGCGTGCGGTCCTGCTCGGAGAGCAGGAGCAGCCGGCCGCCCGCCGACAGTCGGGCGTCCGCACGCGCGTCGACGAGCAGCATGAGGGCCAGCAGGGCGCCGGTCTCGGTGTCCTTCGGCATCAGCAGCCGCAGCATGCGGCCGAGCCCCAGCGCGCTGTCCACCAGGTCCCGGCGCACCAGCCGCGCGCCCACCGGGGCCGTGTGCCCGGTGGTGAAGATCAGGTGGACGACCTCCAGGACGGCGCCCACCCGCTCGCCCAGCTGGTCCGGCGACGGTACGCGGTACGGGATCCGGGCCGCCGCGATCTTCTTCTTGGCCCGGGTGACCCGCGCGGCCATGGTGGCCTCGGACACGAGGAACGCGCGGGCCACCTCGGCCGTCGACAGCCCGCACACCAGGCGCAGCGTCAGGGCGATCCGGGCGTCGCGGTGCAGCGCGGGATGGCAGCACGTGAAGACGAGCCGCAGCCGGTCGTCGTCCAGGAGGTCGTCGTCCGGCCCCGGCACGGGTTCGTCGTCGACCAGCAGCGGCAGCGCCCGCCGCAGCACGGCCCGGCGGCGCAGCACGTCCCTGGCCCGGTTGCGGGCGGTGGTCGTCAGCCAGGCGCCGGGGTTGTCCGGGACGCCCGAGGACGCCCAGCTCCGCAGCGCCTGCGCGTACGCCTCCTGCGCGCACTCCTCGGCCAGATCGAGGTCCCCGGCCGTGGCGGCGGTGGCCGCCAGCACCCGGGCCCACTCGCGGCGGTGGGCCCGGGCGACGGCGGCGGCGACGTCGTCGCTCATCCGTGGTCGACCACCGGGCGGATCTCCACGCCGCTGTGGCCCGCGGACGCCTCGTACAGCCGCTCGGCGAGCGCCGTCACCGCGTCGAGGTCGCCGGCCTCGATCAGGTAGTAGCCGCCCACGGCCTCCTTGGTCTCCAGGAACGGCCCGTCGGTCGTGGTCACCTTGCCCCCGGCGTCGGCCCGCAGCGTGGTCGCGACGCTCGCGGGCTCCAGCTCCCGGGTGTCGAGGACGGCACCCCCGGCGGCGGCGACGAGGGCGCGGTGTCCCTCCCTGAGCCGCTCCAGCTCCTGGGCGGACATCGCGGCCCACGCGCGCTCGTCGCCGTAGATGAGGAGCAGGTACTTGGCCATGTCTGCCGTCCTTTACGTCGGAGCCCCTGTCGGGCCCTCTCATGGATACGACGAACGGGCGGGGGCGCGGATCGACACCCTCAGCACGCCGTCACCGGGGCGATCGCGAGGACGTCCGCGAGGGGCACCTCCCGCGTCCGCTCGTGCGGGGCCTTGCCGGTGATCAGGCGCACCGTCTTGCCGCCGGAGGCGGCCAGCGTGCCGCAGACGGCGCCGCGGGGGGTGGTCACCTGGACGGCGGCGCCGGGAACGGGTGCCGGATCGGGGCTCTGGTACGTCGTCCAGGCGAGACCCACGGAGGAGGCGACGAGGAGCACGCCCGTGACGAAGCAGCCGACGGCCCGGGACAGGGCGCGCTGGGAGTCCTCCGTCTCCTGCTCCGTCCACTCCTTGTAGACCCTGCCGTTGGTGACGATGCCCTTCGCCCGGCGGCCGTGGCTCGCCCGTACGGCGAGCAGGGTGCCGGCGAGGAGGAGCAGGAACCCAGCGCCGATCAGGCCGCTCGCCGTGGCGACCGCCCAGCCGGGCAGATCGGCGAACGTGTCGCGGCCCTTGACGACGAGCACGGCGGCCAGCAGACCGGTCAGCCCCGTGAGGCCGTTGCGCCAGCCCTCGGCCTGCCGCCGGACGGTGGCCAGTTGCTGGAAGGGCAGCTCCTCGGCGAGGTCCTGCCATCTGCTCTGCGGGCGCTGGATCACGGCTGCGGCACCGTCCACCAGGCACCGCAGCCGACCTTCGACTCCGTGTCGGGGCGGCCGGCGTGGTTGACGCCGCACTCGCACATCACGTCGAGGGGCGACTTGTCGCGCGGCTTACGGGAGAACAGCCCCTTCGTCGCCTCACCCGGGACCGCGAGGGCGTAGGACGCCGAGAAGGCCCCGCTGCAGCGGGGGCAGTGCCCGGTGAAGGTCGCGCCGCCGCTGCCGTCGCTCGCGGGCGCCAGATCCGGGCGCTCACCGAGATTCCGGTCCTCCCAGCCGAGCCGCACGCGGTGGCGGGGGGTGCTCGTCACACGTCCTCCTCGGTCTGCGGGGGTTCGGGGATCTCGAGCCCGAACATCGGCGCGTACAGCCGCAGTCGCTCGCGCGCCCACTCGGTCTCCCCGGGCCGCCCGACGGCCTGCGCACACCACGCGATACGGCGCTCACTGACGGCGCCCTCCAGGGCGGGCTCCTGCCCGTCACCGGCGAAGCTGAGGATGATGGGGTCCTCCCAGCGGGGGACCTCGGTCTCGTCGGGTTCGGGGAAGTCGAGGGTGAGGCCGAAGGGGCGGTAGGCGGCGTACATGCGGTACACGGACTGGGGCGTGCGGCCGAGGCGGAGGGCGATGTGCACCACGGTGAGAGGTGTGATGTCGGTGGGGGTCGCGGGATGGCTGCCGTCCCTGTCTTCGGACAGTGCCCACAGGTCGTCCTCCGTGGGTTTGTGACGCAGCAACTCCCGGCGGGCGGCGTCGTCCAGATCAGGGAAGTTCACCACCAGCTCTCGGAACGGCTCGATGCACTGGAGGGCTTCGCCGATCGAGGTGCCCTCGTAGTAAGCCATCCGGGCGAGTGAGAGAGGCGTGAGCCGGGGACGCTCACCAGGCGACTGTCTGCCGAGGTCGGCGCCGCTGTTCATGGCGGTCCACAGCGCAGGCGCGATCGTATGCCCCCGGAGCGATTCGGGCATCCGGACCGTGACGGGTATCCCCAGGTCCTCCGAGACGGCGGCCGCCTTGTCGAGTGCCTCTCCGAGGTTGATGCCCAGACGGGCGGCGAACCACATCGCTCTGCCGGCGTCGATCTCCCAGGTATCCACGACGGTGGGTGTGTTCTCCTCGATCGCGATCCAGGCGCCCCTGGCCAAGGCCCACGTCTCCGCGTCCGCACCCCGGTTGCGCAGGTCGTCCAGCACAGCGGGAGCCTCCGGGCACTCGACCCCGAGCTCGCGCAACACCTCCAGGCCCCGTTCCACCTGGTCACGGGGGATGCGCCCGATACCGGACATACTCTGGGCGGCCAATCTCCGGCGAGAACCCGAGGGATCCCCCTCCACCCGCAGGATCATCACATCGGCCAGCCACGCCGGTGCCCTCAGCTCGCCCTTGACGACCGAGGGCACCTCCGAGAGCCCCATCGCGCCCTGCATGCGCGAAGCCACCGCGATCACATCGCTCAGCGGCACCTGCGCCACGGCGGCAGCGTGCACGACGTCCGAGCGGGACACAAGCCCGCGTCCGAGGGCCGAATCACCGCGCAGAAGCAGGTCCGCGAGCCTCTGCTCTGCGGGGGTGAGGTCCGCCCGGAGGCGGAGGAAGCCGAGCAGCCGTTCGATGTGGAGGGGGACGCCGAGAGCTTCGTACCGTTCGGCCCAGTCGCGCAGCCCCTTCGGGCCCAGCAGGCCCTCTCGGCGTGCGGAGGTGAGCTCGTACCAGTTGGCGTCGCCGGTCGGGGGCGCGTCCTCCGCGAGCTCGGCGGGCAGTTCGGGGAGCGGTCCGAACCAGCTCGGCGGGAACTCCGAGAACTCCTCCCAGAGCCGTCCCAGCGGAATCCTGTGTGCCGCCGCGACGGCGACGATGTGCTGCCAGGGCCAGGGGCCCGGTGCCGGGAAGCCCGCCCCGGCGCTCCGCAGCCTGGCGAGGGACTGCGTGGCGATCACCCGCGCCATATCGGTGCTGACCGTCATGCCGTCGGGCACCGTCAGACTCGCCTTGGCGCCCAGTAGGGTCCGTCGCCAGCCCAGGATCGCCCGGTCCGAGTTCTCCACAGGAAGCCAGATATCCTCCGTCAGCCCGGGCTGCGGCCAGCCGATCGCCGTTGAGAAGCCGGAGAACCCGGAGTGCAGGAACCAGTCCGCGGCGCTTGCGTCTTTGGAGAGGACCGTCAGCGCCTCGGTTCCGGAGTGCGGGCTCAGCGCCGACTGGAGCTCCGAGTATGACCCTCCCTCGTTGCTCATGGTCAGGCCGAGTGCGGGTCTGACTCGGGGGTAGCGCGGGCGGTTCGGGTCGCTCTGCCCGAGTACGACGCTGCGCCAGCCCCTGAGTTCGTTGCGGAGGCGGGTCTTCGACGAGAACGCGGGGATGTCCGTCCGCGTGAGCAGCGGGAAGTCGAACGGACACCAGCCGATATCGGAGATTCTGTACGTCCTCCCGTGGAGTGGGCTCGCTTCTTCGGCCTGGTTGTGGCGGGGACGGGCCCGTTCGACTCGCAGCGGGCGCTCCGCGAAGATACGCAGCAGTTCGTCGCCCAGCTCGGGTGCCGACTGTCCGAAGCGCCAGAGCCAGGAGAGCGTGACCCGCTGCCACGACGACAGGGTGTGCAGGTGGGCGGTGATCAGGTCGGCGACCTTGCGTCGGTTCCAGCTCTGGACCTCGTTGCGGCTGACGCTCAGCTTGAGGTCCCGCTGGTCGCGTATGTTCACCACGCAGCCGAACGCGCGCTGGGCGGTGGCGATGCCGTCCGCGAGGAGTCGCCCCTCGCCGTCCACCCACCACAGCTCGCCGTCAGTACCGTCCACCGTGGCGCATTCCTGCTCCTCGTCGTCGGGGATGCGCAGTTTCCGCTTCTCCCACACGACATGGTGGCCCGTCAACTCGTCCCGCACCTCGGTGGCGAAGTCGGTGTACCACAGCAGATCCCCCAGGGTCCGGCTCGCCGAGACACCGCTCGCCGTCAGAACCTCCTGGTCCGCCGACAGATAGAGCCGCACCAGCGTCCCGCCGTGCTGGACCTTGCCCGCATCACCGTTGTCGTGCCGAGCCGGACTGATCCGGAAGAGCGTGGCCGTGCCGACGATGTCGGCCTGCAGCGCTTCTCCGGCAGACTGGCCGCGCGGATCCGTGGGCCGCGTGACCACAGTGATCTCGTCGGCCAGCATGAAGTAGCTGAGGACCCCGATGCCGAACCGGCTGTTGAAGCGCGCCTCGATGCCTGCCTGCTGCCACTCGCCCAGCTCGTGCTGGAACGCTGACGAGTCGGAGAGCCGGCGTCCGGTCCGCGCGAACAGGTCCTTGAGCTGCTCCTCCGTCATCCCCACGCCGTTGTCGAGGCACTCGATGACGGTGCGCCCGTCCTGTTGGTACTGGGTGATGAGGATCTCGCCGTCCCAGTCCGGGTCGCCTCCGCCCGTGGACTTCGCCCACTGATAGCGGTAGTCCCGGTACCGGCAGGCGTCGAGAGCATTCTGGTACAGCTCCCGCAGGGCCAGGGCCGGATCGCCGTACAGCTGCTCGCCCATGAGGAGGTGCGAGACCGCCCGCTGGTCGAACTGGAACGTTAGCAGCGGCAGCTCGTACGCCCGGATCGCGGGGTACACCGACGCGTCGAACTTCCGTAGGGAGCGAATCCAGGTGAGGTGCGCGGGAAGGTTCAGGCTGTCCAGCCGGCCCAGCGCGTCACGGCAGCGTGTCGCATGCTCCTCGAGGGCCTTGTGGATCGCGCCGTGCGGGCACTGGTACACCTCCAGGGCGAGCCCGGCGTCCTGGACGTGGCGGTTGGCATCCGCCAGGGAGAGAAGGACCTCCTCCGGCTGCACGGGATACATCGTGCCGATGTGCTCGCCGATCATCTCCGACAATTCACGCACGTCCACCGCCAGCGCGGCGGCGAGTGACCATCTGGCGGCGAGGTCGGGGTCGTTGAGCTGCGAGGCACTGTGAGGTGTGACCTTGATGGGGATCGCACTGCCCGCGTAGGTCTCCAGGGCCGTACAGCTCGGGTACGACAGGTGGTGCCGCGCCAGCTGGTCGACGACGGTCCGCAATTGCTTCTGATGACTGAGGGGGACGTTCCGCAGGACGACGTCGGTGAGGCGCTGGACGCAGTCGGTGAGGTGGTCCAGCGCTTCGGAGCCCCCGATGCGCAGGTTGCTTCTGCGCTGTAGCAGCCGCCACGTCGTGAGCGCCCACGCCTCGTCCCGGTGGCCGCGGGCATGCAGCCGGCGCACGCGATTCTCCTCCAGCGTGGAGAAGCCGTGGCCGGTCAGGACGTTCTGCACCTGTGCGGCGTCGACGTCCCTGAAGCTCTTGAACTGCGAGTACGTGCTGGCGAACTCCTCCGCCAGCGCCGTCGCCAGCACGAACGGCATCCCGCACAGCAGCGCCTTCTCCAGCGCGCTGAGCGGCCGCGTGCCCGCCGGGAGACCGGCGACGGCGTTCACGACCCGCACCGGGTAGCCGTCGTCCCGCCACGGGTGCGGCAGCCGCTCGCACGCCTTGCGGTACTTGCCGGACAGGGCCCGTACGGCGGACTCCACCCGCGCGCGCAGCTCGTCCTGCAGCTCGGGCGCATCGCAGCTCGGCAGCTTCCAGACCTCCGCGTCGGCGACCGCCTGCGGCCACTCGGGTATGCCTCCCGCCTCGGCCACGACGACGTCGGGGAGTTCACCCGGGGGCGACCACTTCGGGTCCTGGTCGCGGCCCCTCAGCTGCGCCTTGACCGAATCGCCGACCTGCTGGAGCGTGCGGTGCGGCGAGTCGGGGTGGAACGCGTGGGCGAGTGCCTTCGTGAAGTGGCTGCCGTCCTTGTCGTAGCCGCTGGTCCCGCCCGGCGCGCAGCTGTTGGCGACCACCAGCTGCGTGGGCTCCGGGGCGCGGTAGTGGAAGGGCCGGATCCCCTCCGCCTCCGATCCGTCGCGGCAGGCGTCGAAGCAGGCGAGGACCAGCGCCGCGGCGCAGCCGGTCTCACCGAGGATCGAGAAGAAGCTCCGGTCCAGGTCGATCAGCGACGGGACGTCCACACTGCCGTCCGCCAGCCCCTTGGCGTTCGAAGGGGCCAGGTAGTCCTTGCCGTTGAGGTGGAGGCCGTGGCCGGAGAAGTACACGAGCAGTACGCCGCCCGCCGGGACGGCCCGCAGCGCCTCCCGGAACGCGTCCTCGACCGCGTCCCGGCGGCACTCGTCCGGCGACCCGGAGCCGAGGACCGTGCAGTCGTACCCGGACGCCTCCAGCGCCTCGCGCATCAGACGCAGGTCCTCGCGGACGGGATCGCCGACGGACTTGCGGGGGAACCCCGGTTCCGTCTGCTCCGGGACCCCCACCAGAAGTGCGTGACGTTCGCTGTCCACCGCGCCCTACCCCGCCGTTCACTGACACGTGCCCGTCGATGATGAATGCCGAACCCGCCGCCGGGCAAGGACTCCCGCCGAGCCTGCCGTTCACCGGTCCGCGTCCTCCATGGGCCGACCGGCCCTGGCCCCGGCCACCCGCCCCCCAATCTTTCGCACAAGTTTTCCCGCACCCTCTGGTGTAGACCACTCTCCCCTGGAACTCTGTCCGTTCGTGCGCACGACTCGCACAGAACCGCCGTTCCAGAAGGAGAAGTTGTGCCCAGACCGAACCGGCGCAGAAAATTCGGGCGCGGCAGGCCCGCCGCGCTCATAACCGCGGCGGCAGCGCTCGCGTTCACCGGAACGCCCACGCTCGCCGCCAGTGCCCCGCTGACCACCGTCACCCCGACCGCCATCGCGCAGGGCGACGGGATGGACCTGGGCTCCACCTCGCGGCCGATCGCGCCGGGGGTGGAGCTCACGTCGTTCGAGCGGCTGGAGTCCGACAAGTGGCTGCGGGCGGACGCGCTGAGCGTCGACCTCGGCGGCTCCGCCCGGGTCGACTACCTCGCCGACAAGGTCTCCGAGCGCAAGACCGTCGCGGAGCTGGTGAAGACCCACGACGCGGGGGAGGGGCGGCGGACCGTCGCCGCCATCAACTCCGACTTCTTCGACATCAACGAGACCGGCGCCCCGCTCGGCCCCGGCGTCGACAACGGCCGGATCACCCACTCGCCGTCCGCCGGAGCCGAGGACGCCGTCGGGATCAGCGCCGACAGCGCTGGCCGGCTGCTGAAGCTCTACTTCGAGGGCACTCTCACCCTGCCCGACGGACCGCACCGGCTCGACGCGTTCAACGCCGCCAACGTCCCCGCCGGCGGTATCGGCGTCTACACCGCCCAGTGGGGCACAGCCGACCGCAGGCTGACCGTCGACGGGGCCGCCCGTACGACCGAGGTCGCCGTCCGGGACGGCAAGGTGGCCGCCACCTCGAGCACTCCCGGCACCGGGGCGATACCCGAGGACACCACCGTCCTCCTCGGCGACGACGCGGGGGCCGACACCCTCGCCGCGCTGCGGGTCGGGGACGCGGTCGACATGACGTACCGCCCCGTCACCGACGGCGGCGACGTCCCCCGTACCGCCGTCGGCGGGCGCGGTGTCCTCGTCCTCGACGGCGTGGCGCAGAACTGGGAGGGCAAGCCCAACAACGCCTCCGCCGCCCGTACCGCCGTCGGTTTCTCGCAGGACGGCCGCACCATGCACGTCCTGACCGTCGACGGCCGCTCCGGCGACACCGGCGGTGTCACGCTCACCGAGCTGGCGCTGATGATGAAGCAGCTCGGCGCGTACTCGGCCCTCAACCTCGACGGCGGCGGCTCCTCCACGCTGCTGGCCCGCGAGCCCGGCTCCGACACCCCGCAGCTGGAGAACACCCCCTCCGACGGCTTCGAGCGCGTCGTCCCCAACGGCCTGGCGATCACCGCCCCCGACGGCAGCGGCACGCTGAAGGGCTTCTGGGTGGAGACGGCCGCCGACCCGGCGAAGGCGCCGACCGCCGACCAGGTCCCCGGCGGTCACCCCGAGCGCGTCTTCCCCGGCCTGCACCGCAAGCTGACCGCGGCCGGGTACGACGAGACGTACGGACCGGCCGACGGCCGCCCCGCCTACTGGACCTCGGCCAACCCCGGCGCCGGACTCGTCGGCCCCGACGGGGTGTTCACCGCCCGCAGCGGCGGTACGACGAAGGTCACGGCGTACAGCGGAGCCGCCAGGGGCAGCACGACGCTGACCGTCGTCGGCAAGCTGGACCGCGTCCGGCCGACCAACGACCGCGTCGGCCTCAAGGACGGCCAGGACGAGGGCACCTTCGGCCTCACCGGCTACGACGCCGCCGGCAACAGCGCGCCCGTCGACCCGCAGGACGTCCGGCTCGACTACGACCACGGGCTGTTCACCATCGCCCCCGACCCGGCGGGCGGCGGCTTCACGGTCCGCGCGAAGACCACCGAGCCGTACGCCTCCGGCCTGGTCAAGGCGTCCGTGCAGGGCGAGGAGACCGTCCTCGCGGTGACGATCGGCCTGCACGAGCAGTCCCTGGCCACCTTCGACGACGCGGCGCAGTGGAAGTACACCACCGCCCGCGCCTCCGGCTCCGTCGCCCCCGAGCCGGCGGGGCAGGACGGCACGGGCCTGAAGATGACGTACGACTTCACCCAGTCGACCGCCACCCGCGCCATCTACGCCCTCCCGCCGGCCGAGATCGCCGTGCCGGGGCAGCCGAAGAGCTTCGGGCTGTGGGTGAAGAGCGACGGCAAGGGCGCCTGGCCGTCGCTGCAGCTGCGCGACGCGGCGGGCGTCACCCAGGTGCTGCGCGCGCCGTACCTCACCGAACCCGGCTGGCAGCAGCTGACGTTCGAGGTGCCGCGGGGGATCGCGTACCCGCTGACGTTCGTGCGCTTCTACATCGCGGAGACGGTGCCCGCGCACCAGTACCGGAGTGAGATCGTCATCGACTCGCTCACCGCGCAGACGCCGCCCGACGTCGAACTGCCCGCGACCCCCGCGGTGGCCGATCCGGTCATCGGGACGGGCGCCGACGCGCAGGGGCGCGAGTGGCGGTACGCGGTGATGTCCGACTCGCAGTTCGTCTCGCGCGAACCCGACAGCGATATCGTCAGGGCCGCCCGGCGCACCCTGCGGGAGATCAAGGCGGCGCGGCCCGACTTCCTCGTCATCAACGGCGACTTCGTCGACGAGGGCTCGCCCGCGGACCTCGACCTCGCGCACCGGATCCTCGACGAGGAGCTGGGCGGCGAGCTGCCGTACTACTACGTGCCCGGCAACCACGAGGTGATGGGCGGGAAGATCGAGAACTTCATCGCCGAGTTCGGGGCTCCGCAGCTCACCTTCGACCACAGGGGCACGCGCTTCGTCACCCTCGACACCTCGCGGCTCACGCTACGCGGCGGCGGCTACGCCCAGATCCAGGAGCTGCGCCGGCAGCTCGACGCGGCGGCGGCCGACCCGTCCGTCAGCTCGGTGACCGTCATCGAGCACGTCCCGCCGCGCGACCCCACGCCCCAGAAGGGCAGCCAGCTCGGCGACCGGAAGGAGGCCGACCTGGTCGAGGACTGGCTGGGCGACTTCCGCCGTACGACGGGCAAGGGCGTGCTGTTCATCGGCTCGCACGTGGGCACCTTCCACGCGGAGCACGTGGAGGGCGTGCCGTACTTCATCAACGGCAACTCCGGGAAGAACCCCGCGACTCCGGCGGACGAGGGCGGCTTCAGCGGCTGGTCCCTGGTCGGCGTGGACACCGTGTCCCCGGGCGACCAGCTGGCGGCGCGGCTGCGGCCGTGGACGGCCGGCGCGGACTGGGTGACGGTGCAGACCCGGCCGCATGTCGACAGCCTGGCGCTCACCGTCCCCGGCGAGCTGAAGGCGGGCGCCACGGCCGCGGTGACGGCGACGGTGACCCAGTCGATCGGCTCGCAGACCCGCCAGGTCCCGGTGTCCTGGCCGGTGAGCGGCGACTGGACGGCCACGTCGAACCTCTGGGTCGGCCGCCCGTCGCAGGCCCCGCAGGCGGCGATCGCCGCGTACGACCCGGCGACGGGCACGCTCACGGCGCTGCGCCCGGGCACCGGCACGCTGACGGTGACCGTGAGCGGGGTCCCGATGGCGGCGACGGTGACGGTCACGCCGTAGGGCCCGTGTCACAGTCGCGTACCCGGCCGGGAGCAGCCCTTCCCGGCCGGGTACCGGCTCCCGCATGATCGGCGGTCATGAACCGCACCGCCGCCGCCGTCACCTCGCTCGCCGCGGGGCTGTTCACCGCCTGCCTCGCGGCCGCGCTGCTCGGCAGCACCTGGCAGTCCTGTCCGCTGGCCTTCGACGCGTCGCTCGGCGTCACGGTGCCCTTCTGGGGCGCCGCGGCGGGCGTCGTGACGGTCGCGGTGTGGGGGCTCGCCTTCGCCGTGCTCGGCGGGAAGAGCATGCCGGCCGCCGTCGTGGCGGCGCTCCTCGGCACGCTCGTGCTGCTCTTCGCCCTGCTGGCGTGGCTGTACCCGCCGCCCGGCGCCCCCGCCGGGGTCTGCGACGCGGAGAACACCGCGCCCTGGTGGCCGCAGTGGCTGCCGCTGTGATCAGACGCGGCCCGGTTCCCCCAGCTCCGCCGCCGTGGGCGGCTCCGCGCCCGCGCGGGTGCAGGTGAGGGCCGCGGCGCGGGCCGCGAACGTCAGGGCCTCCTGCCAGGCCGGCGTGTCCAGGGCCGCCACCGCCGGGCGGGAGAGGGCGCCGCGGCGCTCCAGCCAGTGCAGCAGGGCCGCGTTGACGGTGTCGCCCGCGCCGATCGTGTCGGCCACCGCCACCCGGGGCGAGCGGACCTTGACCCGCAGCGGGCCCTCGTGCGGGGCCCGGGTGCCGCCGCGGGCCAGCACCGACAGGCCGTCCGCGCCGTGCGTGAGCACCACCGCCGCGGGGCCCGCCGCCAGCCAGCCCTCCGCCGCCCGCATCACGTCCTGCCCGTCGGCCAGCCACTCGGCGTCCGCCTCGGACAGCTTCAGCAGGCGTACGTCCGGCAGCCACGCCCGGAAGCGGGCCCGGTACGCCGCCGGGTCGGGGATCAGCAGCGGCCGGATGTTCGGGTCGAGCAGGGTGAAGACCCCGTGGTGCGCCGCCCGCCGCAGCAGCGCCTCGTACGCGCTCGCCCCCGGCTCCAGCACCAGCGACACCGTGCCCAGGCACAGCGCGTTCGCCGCGTCCGGCATCACCGGCGGCTCCTCGAAGAGGCGGTCGGCGGTGCCCTGGACGTAGAAGGCGTACTCGGCGGAGCCGTCGCCGGTGACCGTCGCCAGGGCGAGGGTCGTGTGCTCCGGCCCCCGCTGCACCAGGTTCAGCTCGACGCCCGCCGCGCGCAGCCCGTCCAGCAGCGCCTCGCCGAAGGCGTCCGTGGAGACGCGCGAGCAGAACGCCGTCCGGGTGCCGAGGCGGGCCAGCGCGAGCGCCGTGTTGTACGGGCCGCCGCCGCGCAGCGGCACCAGGGGGGCCAGCGGGCCGCCGCCACCCGTGCCACCTGCGGGGACGAGGTCGATCAGGGCTTCACCACCGACAACGATCACCCCACCAGTATCGTCGCTCCCATGGAACAACCGACCTCCGCCCGCCCCGCCGCCCCCGCCGGCACCTCCCGCCGTACCGTCCTGTGCTGCGCGGCCGCCGCCCTCGCCACCGCCGGCGCGGCGAGCGCCTGCTCCACCGAGACCCGCGCCCACCAGGAGAACACCGGCCCCAAGGGCACCATCGACCTCGGCGACCCCGAGGCCGTCCCGGTCGGTGGCGCGAAGCTCTACCGCACCGAGCGGGTCATCGTCAGCCGCCCGGACAAGGACACGTACGAGGGACTGAGCGCGATCTGCACCCACCAGGCGTGCGTGATCGCCGAGGTCGAGGAGACCGAGGCGCACTGCACCTGCCACGGCAGCCGCTTCGACGCGACGAACGGCGACGTCCTGCACGGCCCCGCGACGGCCCCGCTCCCGCCGGTCCAGGTCGCGGTGAAGGACGGCAGGCTCACCGCCGTACGCACCTGACGGCCGCCGGGTCCCCGGTCCCGGCCGCCCGCCGGGACCCGGACGCCGGCCTGGTTGTCGGGGCTCCCCGCTAGGGTGGGGACCATGGCCGATCCCTCCACCTACCGTCCCAGGCCCGGGCAGATCCCGGACTCCCCGGGTGTGTACAAATTCCGGGACGAGCACGGCCGGGTGATCTACGTCGGCAAGGCCAAGAGCCTGCGCCAGCGCCTCTCGTCGTACTTCCAGGACCTCGCCGGACTGCACCAGCGCACGCGCACGATGGTCACCACGGCCGCCTCCGTCGAGTGGACGGTCGTCTCCACCGAGGTCGAGGCGCTGCAGCTCGAGTACTCCTGGATCAAGGAGTTCGACCCCCGCTTCAACGTCAAGTACCGCGACGACAAGAGCTATCCGTCCCTGGCGGTGACCCTGGGCGAGGAGTTCCCCCGCGTCCAGGTGATGCGCGGACCCAAGCGCCGGGGCGTGCGCTACTTCGGCCCGTACGCCCACGCCTGGGCGATCCGCGAGACCGTCGACCTGATGCTGCGCGCCTTCCCCGTACGCACCTGCTCCGCCGGTGTCTTCAAGCGCTCGGCGCAGATCGGCCGCCCCTGTCTGCTCGGCTACATCGGCAAGTGCTCCGCCCCCTGCGTCGGCCGCATCAGCCCCGAGGACCACCGGGAACTGGCCGAGGAGTTCTGCGACTTCATGGCCGGCCGCACCAGCCAGTACCTCAAGCGGCTGGAGCGGCAGATGCAGGAGGCCGCCGAGGAGATGGAGTACGAGCGGGCCGCCCGGCTGCGCGACGACATCGAGGCCCTGAGGCGGGCCATGGAGAAGAACGCCGTCGTCCTCGCCGACGCCACCGACGCCGATCTGATCGCGCTCGCCGAGGACGAGCTGGAGGCCGCCGTCCAGATCTTCCACGTCCGCGGCGGCCGGGTCCGCGGCCAGCGCGGCTGGGTCACGGACAAGGTGGAGGACGTCACCACCCCCGCCCTGGTCGAGCACGCGCTGCAGCAGCTGTACGGCGAGGAGAGCGGCGACGGCGTGCCCAAGGAGGTGCTCGTCCCGGCGCTGCCGGAGGCCGAGGAGCCGATAAGGGCGTGGCTGGAGGAGCGCCGCGGCTCCCGCGTGGACCTGCGCGTCCCGCAGCGCGGCGACAAGAAGTCGCTGATGGAGACGGTCCAGCGGAACGCCCAGCAGGCGCTCGTGCTGCACAAGACCAAGCGCGCCTCCGATCTGACGACCCGCTCCCGGGCGCTGGAGGAGATCGCCGAGGCCCTCGACCTGGACTCGGCGCCGCTGCGGATCGAGTGCTACGACATCTCGCACCTCCAGGGCGACGACGTCGTCGGCTCCATGGTCGTCTTCGAGGACGGCCTCGCCCGCAAGGGCGAGTACCGGCGCTTCGAGATCAAGGGCTTCACCGGCCAGGACGACGTCCGCTCCATGCACGAGGTGCTCACCCGCCGCTTCAGGCGCTATCTGGCCGAGAAGACGCGGACGGGCGAGTGGCTCACCGAGGAGACGGGCGACGGCGAGGCCGCCGAGCCCGCGGACACCGCGCCCGGAGCCCCCCGGGACGACAACGGGCGCCCGAAGAAGTTCGCCTACCCCCCGCAGCTCGTCGTGGTCGACGGCGGGCAGCCGCAGGTCGCCGCCGCCGCGAAGGCGCTGAGCGAGCTCGGCGTCGACGACGTCGCGGTCTGCGGACTGGCCAAGCGCCTGGAGGAGGTCTGGCTGCCCGGCGAGGACGACCCGGTCGTCCTGCCCCGCTCCAGCGAGGGCCTGTACCTGCTGCAGCGGGTACGCGACGAGGCGCACCGCTTCGCCCTGGCCTACCAGCGCAAGAAGCGGGCGAAGACGCTGCGGGCGAGCCCCCTGGACGAGGTGCCGGGCCTGGGGGACACCCGGCGCAAGGCGCTGCTCAAGCACTTCGGATCACTCAAGCGGCTCCGGGCTGCGACCATTGACCAGATCTGCGAGGTCCCGGGCATCGGCCGCAAGACCGCCGAGACCGTCGCCGCGGCCCTGGCCGGGGCCGGTCCCGCCGCCCCGGCGGTGAACACCGCCACAGGCGAGATCATGGAAGAAGACGACTGAACAGCGGCACCACCCACACAGCACCACCACGACCGGGGGCTAACGGATGAACGAGCGCGACGGAGACGAGGCACCTGACGTGAACACCGGACCGACTGTCGAGGCCGGGGAGGCGGCCGAGGCCGCCATCCCCGAGCTGGTGATCATCTCCGGCATGTCCGGCGCGGGCCGCTCCACGGCGGCCAAGTGCCTGGAGGACCTCGGCTGGTTCGTCGTGGACAACCTGCCGCCGGCCCTCATCCCCACCATGGTCGACCTGGGCGCCCGCTCGCAGGGCAACGTCGCCCGGATCGCCGTGGTCGTCGACGTGCGCGGCCGGCGCTTCTTCGACAACCTCAAGGAGTCCCTGGCCGACCTCAAGGCCAAGCAGGTCACCCGCCGGATCGTCTTCCTGGAGGCGTCCGACGAGGCCCTGGTGCGCCGCTTCGAGTCCGTGCGCCGCCCGCACCCCCTGCAGGGCGACGGCCGGATCGTGGACGGCATCGCCGCCGAGCGGGATCTGCTGCGCGAGCTGCGCGGCGACGCCGACCTGGTGATCGACACCTCCTCGCTCAACGTCCACGAGCTGCGCGCGAAGCTCGACGCCCAGTTCGCCGGGGAGGACGAGCCGGAGCTGCGGGCCACGGTGATGTCCTTCGGCTACAAGTACGGACTGCCCGTCGACGCGGACCTGGTCGTCGACTGCCGGTTCCTGCCGAACCCGCACTGGGTGCCCGAACTGCGCCCGTACACCGGCCTGAACGACGAGGTCGCCACCTACGTCTTCAACCAGCCGGGCGCCAAGGAGTTCCTCGACCGGTACGCCGAGCTGCTGCGCCTCATCGCCTCCGGCTACCGGCGCGAGGGCAAGCGCTATGTGACCATCGCCGTCGGCTGCACCGGCGGCAAGCACCGCTCCGTCGCGATGTCGGAGCGCCTCGCCCGGAGGCTCGCCTCGGACGGGGTGGAGACGGTGATCGTGCACCGGGACATGGGGCGTGAGTGAGTGGCACCGAGTACCAACGGCCGGACCATCCGGCTGCGCCGCCGCGGCGGCATCCGGCGGCGGGGCGGCGCCCAGCCGAAGGTCGTCGCGCTGGGCGGCGGCATGGGTCTGTCCGCCTCGCTGGCGGCTCTGCGGCGGATCACGGGTGATCTGACCGCCGTGGTCACCGTCGCCGACGACGGCGGCTCCAGCGGACGCCTGCGCGACGAGCTGGGCGTCCTGCCGCCCGGCGATCTGCGCAAGGCCCTCGCGGCGCTGTGCGGGGACGACGACTGGGGCCAGACCTGGTCCCGGGTGATCCAGCACCGCTTCGCCTCCCAGGGCGATCTGCACGACCACGCCGTGGGCAATCTGCTGATCGTCGCGCTGTGGGAGCAGCTCGGCGACCACGTCCAGGCGCTGGACCTGGTGGGCCGGCTGCTCGGCGCGCACGGGCGGGTGCTGCCGATGTCCGCCGTGCCGCTGGAGCTCACCGCCGACGTACGGGGCCTGGACCCGGAGCGTCCCGAGGCGCTGCAGGTCGTACGGGGCCAGGCGAACGTGGCGCTGACGCCCGGCGAGGTCATGGGCGTCCACCTCGTCCCGCACGACCCGCCGGCGGTGCCGCAGGCCGTGACCGCGGTGCTGGAGGCCGACTGGGTGGTTCTCGGTCCCGGGTCCTGGTTCTCGTCCGTGATCCCGCATCTACTGGTCCCGGAGCTGCTCGAGGCCCTGACGGTCACCAAGGCCAGAAGGGTCCTGTCGCTGAACCTGGCACCGCAGCCGGGGGAAACGGAAGGATTTTCCCCGCAGCGTCATTTGGAGGTTTTGGCGCGACACGCCCCTAAACTCGCCTTTGACGTGGTGCTCGCGGACGAGGCCGCCGTGCCCGGCCGCAGCCAGCTGCTGGCGGCGGCCGAGCAGCTCGGCGCCTCCGTCGAGCTGGCGGCGGTGGCCGCACCCGGCAGCGCGGACCGGCACGACCCGGAACTGCTGGCAGCCGCGTACGACCGTATTTTCCGGATGCATGGAAGGATCGGCCCATGGCGATGACAGGAGCGGTGAAGGACGAGATCTCCCGCCTCCCCGTCACCCGGACCTGCTGCCGCAAGGCGGAGGTCTCCGCGACCCTGCGATTCGCGGGCGGGCTGCATCTGGTCAGCGGCCGGATCGTGATCGAGGCGGAGCTCGACACCGGGATCGCCGCACGGCGGCTCCGCAAGGACATCCTGGAGATCTTCGGGCACAACTCGGACCTCGTGGTCATGGCGCCCGGCGGGCTGCGGCGCGGTTCGCGGTACGTCGTACGGGTCGTCGCCGGCGGCGACCAGCTGGCCCGGCAGACCGGCCTGGTGGACGGCCGCGGCCGGCCCATCCGGGGCCTGCCCCCGCAGGTCGTCTCCGGCGCCACGTGCGACGCGGAGGCCGCGTGGCGGGGCGCGTTCCTGGCCCACGGCTCCCTCACGGAGCCCGGCCGCTCCTCGTCGCTGGAGGTCACCTGCCCCGGCCCCGAGGCGGCCCTGGCCCTGGTCGGCGCCGCCCGGCGGCTCGGCATCCCGGCGAAGGCGCGCGAGGTGCGCGGCGTCGACCGCGTGGTGGTCCGCGACGGCGACGCGATCGGCGCGCTCCTCACCCGGCTCGGCGCCCACGAGTCGGTGCTCGCGTGGGAGGAGCGCCGGATGCGGCGCGAGGTCCGCGCCACGGCGAACCGCCTCGCGAACTTCGACGACGCCAACCTGCGCCGCTCGGCCCGGGCCGCGGTCGCGGCGGGCGCGCGGGTGCAGCGGGCGCTGGAGATCCTCGGCGAGGACGTCCCCGAGCACCTGGCGGCCGCGGGGCGGCTGCGGATGGAGCACAAGCAGGCGTCGCTGGAGGAGCTGGGCGCGCTGGCGGACCCGCCGCTGACGAAGGACGCGGTCGCGGGCCGGATCCGCCGGCTGCTGGCGATGGCCGACAAGAAGGCGTCCGACCTGGGCATCCCGGGCACGGAGTCGAACCTCACGGAGGAGATGGTCGGCTGAGCGGCGGGCGGAGCGGGTCCGTCCGTTTCGCCCGGAATCCGGTCGTCCGGATTCGCCCGTTTCCGCTCGCGTGAGCGGACCCCCGCACAGGCGTCTGCTCATCTGAGCAAACGTTCACACAGAGTAGCCGTCGGCCCGGCTCGCCTACCCGCGAGTACGGGCCGACGGGGCGTTTTCAGCGGGTATCGGGGTGGGGTCCGGGCGCCCCGGGAGGCCCCGAAGCGGTAGGGTCGTAGGCGGTCGGGGACATCCCAAACACGCTCGCCGAGCGACGTCTCGGCGTACCCAGCGAGGAGATCGGTTCGTGACGATCCGCGTAGGAATCAACGGCTTCGGCCGCATCGGCCGCAACTACTTCCGGGCGCTCCTGGAGCAGGGTGCGGACATCGAGATCGTCGGTGTCAACGACCTGACCGACAACGCCACCCTGGTCCACCTGCTCAAGTACGACACGATCCTGGGCCGGCTGAAGCAGGAGGTCAGCCACACCGAGGACTCGATCACGGTGGGTGACCAGTCCTTCAAGACGTTCGCCGAGCGTGACCCCGCGAACCTGCCGTGGGGCGAGCTGGGCGCGGACATCGTGATCGAGTCCACCGGCATCTTCACGAAGAAGGCCGACGCCGAGAAGCACATCCGGGCCGGCGCGAAGAAGGTCCTCATCTCGGCTCCCGCCAAGGACGAGGACATCACGATCGTGATGGGCGTCAACGAGGACCAGTACGACCCGTCGCGGGACAACGTCATCTCCAACGCCTCCTGCACCACCAACTGCGTGGCCCCGATGGCCAAGGTGCTCGACGAGAACTTCGGCATCGTCAAGGGCATGATGACGACGGTCCACGCGTACACGAACGACCAGCGCATCCTGGACTTCCCGCACAAGGACCTGCGCCGGGCCCGCGCCGCCGCGGAGAACATCATCCCGACCTCGACCGGCGCCGCGAAGGCCACCGCCCTGGTCCTCCCGCAGCTCAAGGGCAAGCTGGACGGCATCGCCATGCGCGTCCCGGTCCCCACCGGCTCGGTCACCGACCTGGTCGTCGAGCTCACCCGCGAGGTCACCCGCGAAGAGGTCAACGCCGCCTTCCAGAAGGCCGCTTCGGGCCAGCTGCAAGGCATCCTCGAGTACACCGAGGACCCGATCGTCTCCTCGGACATCGTGAACTGGCCGGCCTCCTGCACCTTCGACTCCAGCCTCACCATGGCCCAGGGCTCGCAGGTCAAGATCGTCGGCTGGTACGACAACGAGTGGGGCTACTCCAACCGTCTCGTGGACCTCACCGTCTTCGTCGGCGAGCGGCTCTGATATCTGTCATGTGACGGGCCGGGCCCCGCAGCGGCTGTGCGACGCCGATGCGGGGCCCGCGCGTCGCACCCTCACTCGTACCGATTCAGGAGCTCCTGACATGAAGACGCTCGACGATCTCCTCGCCGAGGGCGTGGCCGGCAAACGGGTCTTCGTCCGTGCCGACCTCAACGTGCCGCTGGACGGCACCACCATCACCGACGACGGCCGGATCCGCGCCGTCGCGCCGACGATCGCCGCGCTGGCCGGGGCCGGCGCGCGCGTGGTCGTCGCCTCACACCTCGGGCGCCCCAAGGGCGCGCCCGACCCGCAGTTCTCCCTCGCGCCCGTGGCCGTCCGGCTCGGCGAGCTCCTCGGTAAGGACGTGGCCTTCGCCACCGACACCGTGGGCGAGAGCGCGAAGGCCACCGTCGCCGCGACCGGCGACGGCGAGGTCACGCTGCTGGAGAACCTGCGCTTCAACGCCGGCGAGACGAGCAAGGACGACGCCGAGCGCGGCGCCTTCGCCGACGAGCTGGCCCGGCTGGCGGACCTGTACGTCGGCGACGGCTTCGGTGCGGTGCACCGCAAGCACGCCTCCGTCTTCGATCTGCCGGCCCGGCTTCCGCACGCCGCGGGCCAGCTCATCGCGACCGAGGTGGGCGTCCTGAAGCAGCTCACCGAGGACGTGAAGCGCCCGTACGTGGTGGTCCTCGGCGGCGCGAAGGTCTCCGACAAGCTCGCGGTGATCGACAACCTGGTGCAGAAGGCCGACCGCATCCTGATCGGCGGCGGCATGATGTTCACCTTCCTCAAGGCCCAGGGCCACGAGGTCGGCAGCAGCCTGCTGCAGGAGGACCAGATCCCGGCCGTCCGGGAGTACCTGGCGAAGGCGAAGGAGCGGGGCGTGGAGTTCGTGCTCCCCGTCGACGTCGTCGCCGCGCCGGGCTTCCCGGACGTCAAGGCCCAGCAGCCGACCAACCCGGTCACCGTCCCGGTGGACGCCATCCCCGCGGACGTGATGGGCCTGGACATCGGCCCGGAGACCAACAAGCTCTTCGCCTCGAAGATCACCGACGCGGCCACCGTCTTCTGGAACGGCCCGATGGGCGTCTTCGAGCACCCCGACTACGCCGAGGGCACCCGCGCGGTCGCGCAGGCCCTCCTCGACAGCGAGGCCTTCACGGTCGTGGGCGGCGGGGACTCCGCCGCCGCGGTCCGGATCCTCGGCTTCGACGAGAACGCCTTCGGCCACATCTCGACCGGTGGTGGCGCCTCCCTCGAATACCTCGAGGGCAAGACGCTCCCCGGCCTCGCCGCACTGGAGGACTGACCCCCCATGACCCGCACCCCGCTGATGGCGGGCAACTGGAAGATGAACCTCAACCACCTCGAGGCCATCGCGCACGTCCAGAAGCTCGCCTTCGCCCTCGCCGACAAGGACTACGAGGCCGTCGAGGTCGCCGTCCTGCCGCCCTACACCGACCTCCGGTCGGTGCAGACGCTGGTCGACGGCGACAAGCTGAAGATCAGGTACGGCGCCCAGGACCTCTCGGCGCACGACTCCGGCGCGTACACCGGGGAGATCTCCGGTCCGATGCTGTCGAAGCTCAAGTGCACCTACGTCGTGATCGGGCACTCCGAGCGCCGGCAGTACCACGCCGAGACCGACGAGATCGTGAACGCCAAGGTGAAGGCCGCCTACCGGCACGGCCTGACCCCGATCCTGTGCGTCGGGGAGGGCCTGGACGTCCGCAAGGCCGGCGACCAGGTCGCGTACACCCTCGCGCAGCTCGACGGCGCGCTGAAGGACATCCCGGCCGATCAGGCCGCGACGATCGTCGTGGCGTACGAGCCGGTCTGGGCCATCGGCACCGGTGAGGTCGCGACCCCCGAGGACGCCCAGGAGGTCTGCGGGGCGATCCGCGGGCGGCTCGCCGAGCTGTACGACGAGGAGCTGGCCGCCGGGGTCCGCATCCAGTACGGGGGCTCGGTCAAGGGCTCCAACGTCGCCGCGATCATGGCGCAGCCCGATGTGGACGGTGCGCTGATCGGCGGGGCGTCGCTGGACGCGGACGAGTTCGTGAAGATCGTCAGGTTCCGGGACCAGTAGTGGTGCCCGGGCAGGACCGGCAGTAGGCCCCGGGGGCCTGTTCGTCGTACCCTGTCGGGGGCCGGTGCGGTGCCGGCGCCGATCAGTCGCTGATCGGTGCGATTCCGACCGGCCCCCTACAGTATTTCCAATTTGTCCGTTCTGAGAGAGTTGGTCCAGCCGTGGTCGTGGGGTTCTCCATCGCCCTCATCATCTTCAGCCTGCTGCTGATGATGCTGGTGCTCATGCACAAGGGGAAGGGCGGCGGCCTGTCCGACATGTTCGGTGGCGGCATGCAGTCGTCCGTCGGCGGCTCGTCCGTCGCCGAGCGCAACCTTGACCGCATCACCGTCGTTGTCGGTCTGATCTGGTTTGCGCTCATTGTCGTACTCGGTCTGCTGATGAAGTTCGACTAGGCGGGCTTCCGCAGTACCGGTTGGTACGTAGACTGGGGCGACTCTTAGCACCATCACGCAGGGAGTAACGACCGTGGCAAGTGGCAACGCGATCCGGGGCAGCCGGGTCGGTGCGGGGCCGATGGGGGAGGCAGAGCGCGGAGAGTCCGCCCCGCGTCTTCGGATCTCCTTCTGGTGCTCCAACGGGCACGAGACGCGCCCCAGTTTTGCGAGCGATGCGCAGGTGCCGGATACGTGGGACTGTCCGCGGTGCGGGTTCCCTGCGGGGCAGGATCGGGATAATCCGCCGGATCCGCCGCGTACGGAGCCGTACAAGACGCATCTCGCGTACGTTCGTGAGCGTCGTTCGGATGCCGATGGTGAGGCGATTCTCGCCGAGGCGCTGGCGAAGCTTCGCGGGGAGATCTGAGCGGTTCGCTCGCGCGGGCGGGTGGCTTTACGCGTGGCCTGACTCCTGGGTGGGGTCAGGCCATTGGCGTTGCCGTACGCCTGGTGTCCGCTCGCTCTCCGTCCCACGTCACGCTGCGGGGGCTTCGCCCCCGGCCCCCCTTCGCGGGCTGCGCCCGCTGTTCGCGCCTGGCGGCGCTCGGCCTCAAACGCCGGCCGGGCTGGGTGTAGCCCTGCACCCTGACGCCTGGCTGGCGGCGTATCGGCGCTGCGCGCCTCGGCCTCAAACGCCGGCCGGGCTGCATGTTGCGTTGCGCTGCGGGGGCTTCGCCCCCGGTCCCCCTTTGCGGGCTGCGCCCGCTGTTCGCGCCTGGCGGCGCTCGTCCTCAATCGCCGGACGGGCTGGGTGTGGGCCCTTCGCCCTGTCGCCTGGCGGCGGGTGTTGTCGGCGCTGCGCGCCTCGGCCTCAATCGCCGGCCGGGCTGGGGGTGGCCCCTTCGCCGTGATGCCTGGCCGCCAGCGGCTCGGCGCTGCGCGCCTCGTGCCGCATTCGTGCCTCCTTCCCCGCACGATTCGGGGGCGGAGTCCCGTGATCGCTCTTCCCTGTGGGGTCTGGGGGCGGAGTCCCCGGGTGGGTCGCTCGTGATCGCTCTTCCCTGTGGGGTCTGGGGGCGGAGTCCCCGGGTGGGTCGCTCGTGATCGCTCTTCCCTGTGGGGTCTGGGGGCGGAGCCCCCAGGTAATCCGCTGCGGTCACCCTCCCCGGGGGCTGGGGCGGAGCCCCCAGGGAGACCGCTCTAAGGCCCAGGGATAAGGCATCCGTCCGACGCGGGGTGGGTGGGGGGACGCATAGCGTCCGGTGGTATGGCGACTGGGGTTTCACCCGCTGGGGCGGGGTTGCGGTGGCGGGGTGGGTTTGGGTGGGTTTGGGGGGCCGCTGTGGTTTCGCGGTTTGGGGATGCGTTGCGGGGGGTCGCCTTGCCGTTGTTGGCGGTGCGGGTTACTGACTCCGCGTTTCTCGTGTCCGTTGTCGCCGCGGCGCAGTTCCTGCCCTGGATCGTGTTCGGGCTCGTCGGCGGGGCCGTCGCCGACCGGGTCGATCAGCGGCGGGTGATGGCGGGCGTCGACGCCCTACGCGCCGTCGTCATGGGCGTGTTCGCCGTCGTCGTATGGGCGGGGGAGGTGCGGGTCTGGATGCTCGTGGGCGTGGCCTTCGTGCTCAGCGCGCTGCAGACCCTCTTCGACAACGCCGCCACCGCGCTGCTGCCCGCAGTCGTCCCCCGCGAGGCCCTCGGCCGGGCCAACGGGCGGCTGATGACCGGTCAGGAGATCGCGTACCGGTTCGTCGGCGGACCCCTCGTGCCCGTGGCGCTGGGCGCGAGCCTCGCGCTGCCGTACGCCGTGGACGCCGTCAGCTTCGCGCTGGCCGCCGCGATGGTGGCGACCCTGCGCGTCAGGCCGACCGGCAAGAGGCCCGCCGCCCAGGCGCTGCGGCACGACATCGCCGACGGGCTGCGCGCCCTGTGGGCGGACCGCGTGCTGCGCACGCTGGCCGGCGCGACCGTCGTGTGCAACACCGCCGTCGGCGCCGTCATCGGCGTCCTCGTCCTGCACATCACCGGGTGGCTGGGCGCCGGTCCGACGGGGTACGCCGTCGTGCTCACGGCCTATGGCGCCGGGACCGTCGCCGCCGGGCCGCTCGCCGGGCGTTTCGCCGACCGTTTCGGGCAGGCGCGGGTGCTGGTGTGGGCCACGGCCGCCGAGGCCGTCGCGCTGGTGGTCTTCGGTACCGTGCGGAGCCTGCCCGTCGCGGCGGGCGCGCTCGCCGTCTTCGGCTTCGCCGGGATGCTGACCATGGTCATCGAGGTCACCGTGCTGCAGCAGCGCAGCCCCGCCGCGATGACCGGCCGGATCAGCGCCGCCTTCCGCACGGCGACCGTCGCCGGCACCCCGCTCGGCGCGCTCCTCGGCGGCGCCCTCGCCGAACTCCTGGCTCTCAACGCCCCCGTGCTGGCGGCCGCCGCCCTGCTGGCCTGCGGCGCGGTCATGCTCGTACCGACGCTCACGGCACGGATGAATTAGGTTGGGGGCATGCCCGATTTCACGACACGCGCCCGGCTCGACCAGACCCCGGAGTGGAACGCGCTCGCCAAGCACCGCGAGGAGTTCGGCGGGACCCATCTGCGTGAGCTGTTCGCCGCCGACCCCGAGCGCGGCAGCCGCTACACCGTCAAGGTGGGCGACCTGCTGCTGGACTACTCCAAGAACCTGGTGACCGACGAGACGCTGCGTCTGCTGCGCGAACTCGCCGCGGCGACCGGCGTGGCCGGGCTGCGGGACGCGATGTTCCGCGGCGAGAAGATCAACACCACCGAGGACCGCGCGGTGCTGCACACCGCGCTGCGGGCGCCGGGCGCCCAGCGGATCGACGTGGACGGCAAGGACGTCGTCCCGGGCGTGCAGCACGTGCTCACCCGGATGAGCACGTTCGCCGACCGCGTCCGCTCCGGCGACTGGCACGGCCACACGGGCAAGCCGATCCGTACCGTCGTCAACATCGGCATCGGCGGCTCGGACCTCGGCCCCGCCATGGCGTACGAGGTGCTGCGGCCGTACACCGACCGCGATCTGACGTTCCGTTTCGTGTCGAACGTCGACGGCGCCGACCTGCACGAGGCGGTGCGGGACCTCGACCCCGAGACGACGCTGTTCATCGTCGCCTCCAAGAGCTTCACCACCATCGAGACCCTCACCAACGCCACCGCCGCGCGGAGCTGGCTGCTGAACGGGCTCGGTGCCGGACAGGAGGCGGTCGCCAAGCACTTCGTCGCTTTGTCGACCAACGCGGAGAAGGTCTCCGAGTTCGGTATCGACACCGACAACATGTTCGAGTTCTGGGACTGGGTCGGCGGGCGCTACTCCTACGACTCGGCCATCGGCCTCTCCCTGATGGTCGCCATCGGCCCCGACCACTTCCGCGAGATGCTGGCCGGCTTCCGGCTCGTCGACGAGCACTTCCGGTCCGCGCCGCCGGAGGCCAACGCCCCGCTGCTGCTGGGCCTGCTGGGGGTCTGGTACGGCGGCTTCTTCGACGCGCAGGCGCACGCCGTCCTGCCGTACAGCCACTACCTGTCGAAGTTCACCGCGTATCTGCAGCAGCTCGACATGGAGTCCAACGGCAAGTCCGTCGACCGCGACGGCAACCCCGTCACCTGGCAGACCGGCCCCGTCGTCTGGGGCACGCCCGGCACCAACGGCCAGCACGCCTACTACCAGCTGCTGCACCAGGGCACCAAGGTCATCCCCGCCGACCTGCTGGGCTTCGCCGAGCCGATCGCCGAGCTGGGGCCGTTCGCGGACCAGCACGACCTGCTGATGGCGAACCTCTTCGCCCAGGGCCAGGCGCTGGCCTTCGGCAAGACCGCCGACGAGGTGCGGGCGGAGGGCGTCGCCGAGGACCTCGTCCCGCACCGCACGTTCCAGGGCAACCACCCGACGACCACGATCCTGGCGTCCGCGCTGACGCCGTCCGTGCTGGGGCAGCTGATCGCGCTGTACGAGCACAAGGTGTTCGTGCAGGGCGCCGTCTGGAACATCAACTCCTTCGACCAGTGGGGCGTGGAGCTGGGCAAGGTCCTCGCCAAGCGCATCGAGCCCGCACTGACCGAGGGCGCCGAGGTGGCCGGCCTCGACTCCTCCACCCGGGCCCTGGTCGAGGGGTACCGCTCCCTGCGCGGACGCTGACCGCACGGTACGGGCGGGGGCCGGTGCCCCCGCCCGCAACCCCTGCTACGGCAGACCCCACGGCGGCGCGTCGGAGCCCGGTACCTGCCGGGGGCGGAGGTCCGGCCGCTCCCCGCGGCGGGTCACCACCGCCGTCTGCCCCTTGCGCAGCGCTACGGCGATGGTGCCCGCACCCTCCTGACGGAACGGGACCGGCGAACCGTCCGCTTCGTCCCGTACCTCGATCTCCCCGTCGATCCCGTGCTGGAGCAGCAGCGGCTCGCCCGCCTCGCTCTCCACCGCCACCCAGTCGGTGCGGCCGCCCGAGCGGGAGGCGTCCACCAGGAACGCGCCCTGCGTGCGGACCTTCGACACCGACACGTCCGCCCACGCCGACGGTACGGCGGGGAAGACCCGCACCACCCCGCCGTGGCTCTGCGTCAGCATGTCCAGCAGGGACTGGCCGCCGCTGATGGAGCTCTCCAGCGCGAAGTTGGAGCCCTCCCGGTACATGGTGTTCGGCGTCATCGCGCAGTTGTCGACCACGTTGCCGTCGACGAAGAAGCGCAGGTACGCCAGCGCCGCGTCGCCGTTGCCGAACAGGGTCTCCATCGAGGAGGCGGCGGCGTAGCTGTAGCCGTGCCAGCGGACCTGGTCGCTCACCCAGTGCTCGAAGGTGCGCCGCTCCAGCCGCTCCTGCAGCGGGTACAGCCACAGCAGATGCGAGAAGTGCCGGTGCGAGTCGGCCAGCGGCACCCCGTCGCCGATCAGCACGCCGTCCGGCCCCTCGTGGTACGGCGTGAGGCGGGCCAGCACGTCCCGCCACCGCCCCGCGTCCGGGTCGTCCAGGCGCAGCCGCTCCGCCGACTGCAGCAGAGTCGCCAGGCCCCAGCGCAGCAGGGACAGGTCGTACGTGCAGTCGGCGGCGTTGGCGTACTCCGGCGAGCGGGTCTCCGGCAGATGCAGCCGGCCGTCGGAGCCCTCGGTGAGATGGCGGACGTAGTAGTTCACGGCGCCGGTCAGCAGCGGGTGGATGACCGAGCGCAGCGTGTCGTCGTCCATGTGGTGGCGGTAGCTCACCCAGGCGTTGTGCAGCGCCCAGGTGAGGTTGCCGGTGTGGTCGTTGGGGCTGACGCCGGGGACGCCGACGTAGCGGGGGCCGGAGCGCAGCTGCCAGTCGCCGGGGTGGCAGATGGCGAAGGTCTTCCCGTCGCGCAGCTCCGGGACGATGTTGCCCTCGAGGTTGCGCCAGTGGTGGGCGAAGGTGGGGGTGATGGCGTCCAGTTCGCGGTGGTTGGAGCCGTTGGCCACCGGATACGTGACCTGGACGTTGGTGTTCCACCAGATGTTGGTCCAGTTGTTGCCGCGCTCGGGGAACCACGGCCCGAACACCGGGGTGACGGTGCCGCCCGCGCGGGTGGCGCAGGCCAGCTTGTAGAGCTGGATCCAGTAGAAGCGCTGCAGTCTGCGGTCCGGTACGGAGACGAGGCTGCGCCGGTAGAACGCCGACCACCAGGCGCGGTGCCGTGCCAGCTCCTCGTCCTGGTCGGCCGCCAGCGCGTCGGCGACCGTCCGTACGGCCCGGTCCCGACCGGTGTCGTCCGGATACCCGTACGCGATGCTCGCCGCCAGCAGCCGCCGGGTGCCGAGCGTGCGCTCCTGCCAGGCCGTCGTGTAGCCGCCGCCCGCGTGCAGTGGCTGCTCCACGAACCCGGGACCGGTCGTGGGGTCCGGGTTGGCCGTGTACTCCGGGGGCACGCGCTGCGAGCGGGTGGTGCGCGACGGCAGCGGGACGAAGGCCCAGGCCGCGGACTCCTCGCCGGGACTCGGCCGCAGCGAGGCGAGCAGTACGTCGCGGTGGTTGAGGATGACGACGCCCAGCTCCACCGAGCCCGCCGTGGTCGTCACCGTGCCGGTCAGCTCGGCGCCCTCGAGGTCCAGCCGCCAGTCCACGGCCGTGACCGCCCCGGCGAAGGTGAGGGTCAGATACCCCACCCCGAGCCGGGAGTAGCCGATGGCCGCCTCCCACTGGCCGCGCTGGTCCTGTACGTGCGCGTGGTTGACCATCAGCCGCAGGACGTTGGACTCGGCGGTGTTGCGGTACAGATGGGCGGCCAGGAAGCCGTTGCCGAAGAACGGCCCCTCCTGCCAGCCCGTCGGGATCCGCCGCCACACCAGCGCCGCGTCCCGCAGGATGTCGCCGTGCGCGTCGGTCCGTACGGCGGGCTGCGCCCAGGCGACGGGGGAGGAGACGGCGACCGCGGCGGCGGCCGTCGTACCGACGAAGGTGCGGCGGTCGATCGGGCTCATGCGCGCGGCCTTTCCAGGGACAGGCCGAAGAGGTGGATCTGCGGCCGGGTGTGCACGGGGAGGGTGAGCGAGCGCAGCTCGCGCGCCGGGTCGAGGGGCGCCTGCACCTCGAAGATCCCCACCCGCAGGGAGTTGGTGCCGCCCGCCCCGTGCCGGTGGGTGCAGCGCAGCACCTCGGTGGCGCCCGCACCCGGTGCCTGGCCCCAGTCGGCCAGCACGAACGGCACGCTCGCGGTGGAGCCGTCGGCGTAGGTGGCGGTGAGGGTGCTGGTCACCGTGCCGCTGCTCGCCGCGCCCAGCAGCCGGACCTTCGCGTAGCGCCCGGCGGGCACGGCCAGGGTCTGGCCCTGTCCGGTGACGTTGTTCGGCTGCCCGTCGGCGTACGACGGGAAGGTGAACGACAGCCCCTCGTGCGTGAGCGGGCCCGGCGGTGGCATCTCCTCGGCGGGGTAGGTGTAGCCGGAGCCGTCGAAATTGCCGTCGGTCATGTTCGACTCGGCGGAGATGCCGTCGTTGTCGAGGTACGGCGCGAGGTCCACCGGCACCGTCTCGCCGGGCGGCGGCACGGGCGGCAGCCCCCAGGCGTCGCCCGGCTTCGCGGTCCGGACGGGGGCGATGACGAGATCCGGTCGCGTCCCGCCGTACAGCAGGACCTCCCGGTCCTTCGGCAGACCGACCTCGACCGTCCCGTCCCCGGGGTCCGTGACCCGGGCCGGAGTGCCGTCGTCCAGCAGCGCCGTGAGCGGGCCCTCGAGGCCGTGGCGGACGCGCAGCGGCTCGCCGGCGAGGCTGCGGATCCGGACGAACCGGGTGACGCCGCCCTTGCGTACCGCCGAGAGCAGGAACGCGCCCTGGGTACGGAAGTCGTGCAGGGTCACGTCCGGCCAGGCGCCGGGCACGGCGGGGAAGACCCGGACGGTCCCGCCCCAGCTCTGGCAGAGCATGTCGTGGATGCTCTGGGACGCCGACAGCGGCGTCTCGATCACCGGACCGCCCTCGGCGTAATGCGTGTTGGGGCGGCACGGATAGCGGCTGGAGGGGTCGAAGAAGCGGCTCAGATAGTCCAGCGCCACATCGCCGCGGCCCATCATCGCGAACATCGAGGCCGCGCCGGTGAAGCTGTAGCCGCGGTGCGCGCTGGTCATCGAGTGCCAGTGCAGCACCGAGCGCTCGATCAGCTCGCGGTTCTCCTCCTGGTCCCAGTTGACCAGGTAGAGCGGGTAGACCATCAGCAGGTGCGAGTAGTGCCGGTGGGACTCGGCGTACGGCGTCTCGGCGCCGATCATGAAGCCGTCGGCGTTCCGCGGGTAGGGCACGAGGGTGTCCAGCACCTCGCGCCACCGGGCCGCCAGCGGGTCGTCGATCCCCAGGCGGTCCGCCGACTCCAGCAGCGTCAGACAGCCCCAGCGCAGCAGCGCCAGATCGTAGTTGGTGTCCCGGGGCGGGACCACCGGGTACTCCGGCGACAGGGTGCGCGGGATGTGCAGCCGGCCGTCGTCGCCCGTGGTGAGGGCGTGCAGATAGAAGTTGACGGCGCGGCGCAACAGCGGGAAGACCGTGTCGCGCAGCAGCGCGTCGTCCATGGTGTGCCGGTAGGTGAGCCACACGTTGTGCAGCGCCCACGGCAGGTTGCCCGCCTCGCCGCCGGTGCCGGGCAGACCGATGGAGCGGGTGCAGAACATGTCGGCGCTGCGGCCGATGGCGGCGGAGTCCTCGCGGTAGGCGGCCGGGACGTTCTGGACGAGCTGGTCGCGGTTCGCGTCGAGGGTGCTGGTGAGCGAGTCCAGCTCCAGATGGTTGGAGCCGTGGATGAGCCAGTACTCCAGCTGGACGTTGAGGTTCCACCAGACCGCCGGCCAGGGGGTCGGCTCCAGCCAGGGGCCGGTGGTGGCCATGACCGGGCCGCCGGCCCGGCTGGCGCAGGCGGTCTTGTAGAGCTGGATCCAGTGGAAGCTCTGCAGGCGCTGGTCGGGGAGCGAGACGAAGGACTTCTTGTAGAAGGCGTGCCACCAGGCCCGGTTGCGGTGCTGCAGCTCGCCGAAGCCGGCGGCGTCGCGGACGGCCTGGTACGAGTCGTCCGCCGCGGTCTCCGACGGGAAGGTGTGCGCCACGTTCAGGACGAGGACGCCGTCCCGGTAGCGGTACGCCGTGGCGGTCTGGCCGCCGCCGGTCAGCGGCTGCACCACCTGGCTGACGCCGTTCCTGGCGGCCGTGGTCCAGGGCGGGTTGGGGGTGTAGCCGGCGGGCGGGTTCTCCTGGATCTTCCGGGGGCTGATCGCCTCCTCCGGGTGGAAGGTCCAGCGCACCTGCTCGTCGCCGCCGGCCTCGGTGTACGACGCGAACATCCCGTCGTGGACGAAGGCGGTGACCGTGAGGGTACCGGCGGTCGTGGTGACGGTGCCGGTGAACTCGCCGTTCCAGAGGCTGAGCCGCCAGTCGACGCCGGTGATGGTGCCCACGGGGTCGAGGGTGAGATGGCCGACGGGGAGGCGGGCGGTGCCCCAGCCGCTGCCGAACTGCGGGCGGTGGTCCTGGACGCGGCCGTGCTGCACGGTGAAGCGGACGGCGTTCGCGCCGGGTTCCTTGTAGATCATGCTGCCGAGCTCGCCGTCGCCGAGGAACGGGCCCTCGTACCAGTTGGCGGGCATCCTGCCCCACAGCAGGTCCTGGCCCGCGAGGAACTCGGCCCACTGGCCGTCGGCGGTCATGCGGACGTCGAGGTCCCAGGGGGCGGACGGTGCCTCCGGCGTGCCGGCCGGTGCTTCCGGGGTGGCGGCGAGGGCGCTCGGCGGCAGGCCGCCCGGCGCGAGGGCTGCTGCCCCACCGAGTGCGATACCTCCGAGGACTGTGCGTCTGGATGCGTGGTGATCGGACATGCGGCTCCCCAACGAGGCGTGTTGACCCTTGGCAGGGTCATGGCCCTGGGAGCGCGCGTCAAGACCTCCGACGAATAACATCGGAGGTCTTGACGGGAGTTGAGGTGCCGGGCGCCTGTGCGGACCGGTCGTCGCGCGCTACGCCGAGCGGTGGATCCGCCCCGCGTACCGGGCCTCCAGCGCCTTGTTGTGCTCGTCGCCCGCCGGGATGTTCGCCGACAGGTACACCGGCGGCGTCACCCCCTGCGCCAGCAGCAGCTTGATGGTCTCCGCCACGATCTGCTGCACCAGGAACGCGCCCGTGATCGACGACACCGCGCACGCCGTGCCGCCGCCCGGCAGTTCCAGCAGCGAGTCGCCGAACGGCGCCCCGTTGTCCAGCACGAGGTCCGCGAAGTCCGGCAGCCGCTTGCCCGACGGGTGGCGGGAGGCCGTCTGCGCGCCGTGCTGGGTCGAGGTGATCGCGATCAGCGGGTGGCCGTGCTCCTTGACCACGCTCGCCATCTCCACGATCGAGCCGTTGATGCCCGAGTTCGAGGCGATCACCCAGACGTCCTGGGGCTGGGTGCCGGAGAGCTCGTAGAGCTTGCGGGCCGTCGCGGGGTCGCGCTCCAGCAGCGGGTCGGTGATGAACTCCTTCGGCCGGTCGGCGCGCAGCACCACGTCCCGCAGCGACACCTTGTTCGTGGGGACGAAGCCGCCGGCCCGGCCGGAGATCTCCGTCGCCAGCCCCTCCGAGTGGCCCGTGCCGAAAGCCTGGATCACGCCGTCCTTGGTCAGCGAGTCCGCCCACAGCGCCGCCGCGGCCAGCACGCCCTCGCGCTGGGTCTCGGTGACGCGGCGGACGGTGTCCAGGGCGGCGGTGGTGAACGCGTCGGCGTCGATCGTGTGCCCGGTCGTCATGCCCCTCAACTCCACAATCCGATGAACAATTTTTCTTTGCCGGTTGCTCAATCTGGGGGATCAGGTGCGGAATGGTCAAGGTCTTGACAGCGATATGCGGTGACGGTGAAGAATTCTTCTTCGTGAGCCAGATCGTCGACCGTATCCGTGAGCTCGAGCCCACGCTTCCCGAGGCCCAGCGGACGCTGGCCGCCCTGATCCTCGCGGATCCGGCGGCCGTCGCCGCCCGGACCATCCTCGAACTCGCCGAGGCCGCCGGGGTGTCCACCGGCAGCATCACCCGGCTGTGCCGCACGCTGGGCCTGGCCGGCTACTCCCAGCTGCGCCTCGCGCTGGCCGCCTCGGACGCCTCGGGGGGCGGCCGCGGTACGTGGCAGGGCGGCATCGGCGCCGCCATCAGCGAGCACGACGATCTGCAGCGCGTCGCGGGCGCGGTCGCCGACGCGGTGGCCCGGGTGGTCGCCGACGCGATCGGCGGGCTCGATCTGCGGGTGCTGGAGGACGTCGCGATACGGATCGCCGGCGCGCGGCGCGTCGAGCTGTTCGGCGTGGGCGGCAGCGGCACCACGGCCGCGGACTTCCAGCAGCGGCTGTACGGCATCGGCATCCCCGCCTGGGTGTGGACGGACGCCCATCTCGCCCTGACCGGCGCGGCCCTGCTCGGCCCCGGCGACGTGGTGCTGGCCGTGTCGCACACGGGCTCCACGCGCGAGCCGCGCGACGTCCTGGCGGAGGCGGCGTCGCGGGGCGCGACGACGGTGTCGGTGACCAACGAGGCGGACGCGCCCCTGGCCCGGCACGCCGACCTCGCGCTGGCGACCGGGGTCCGCGCCACGGGCATCAGCTCCTCCGCGCTCGCCCGGCACGCGCAGATGGCGGTGTTCGACGTCCTGCACATCGCGGTGGCGCAGCGGACGTACGACCGGACGACCGAGGCCATGGCGGCGTCGGTGGAGGCGGTCCGGCCGTACCGGTACGGGGCGGAGGAGCGGTGAGCGACGGGTACGTGATCGGCATCGACGCCGGTGGCACGAGCCTGCGCGCGGGGCTGGCGGACTGCTCCGGGGGGCCGGTGCTGGCCGTCGGCACGGCGGGGGCGGGCAACGCGCGCTCCGTACCGGAGGACGTGCTCACGGAGCGCCTCGCGGAGGTCGTGGGCGCTGCGCTGGCGGGGCGGCCGGGCGCCTCGGTACGGGCCGTCGTCGCGGGATTCGCCGGCGCGGGCGCGCCCGGTGTCGCCGATGATCCGGGGCAGTTGGCGGCCACCCGGGCCGTGCGCGCGGCGCTCGACCGCAACGGGGTGACCGAGGCGTCGGTGTCCGTGATCGGTGACGTGGACGTGGCGTTCGCGGGGGCCCCCGGGACGCCGGCGGACGGGCTCGTGCTCATCGCGGGCACGGGCGCCGCCTCGGCGCGGATCGCCGGACGCCGGCTGGTCTTCGCCGCGGACGGGTGCGGGTGGCTCGCCGGTGACGACGGCAGCGGGTTCTGGATCGCCCGGGAGGGCTTCCGCAGGGCGCTGCGCGCGCTGGACGGGCGAGGGCCGTCGACTGCCCTGGTCCGGCTCCTCGCCGCGGAGTTCGGGGCGGCGGACCTGCCCGTGGAGTCCCTCCGGCTGGCCCTGGTGGACGGCGGGCTGTCCTACGACCCCCCGGTGGGGCTGGCGCGCCACAGCCGTACGGTGGTCCGGGCGGCGGCCTCCGGCGACGCGGTGGCCCGCGCGGTCGTCGACGAGGCGGTGGACCTGCTCGTCGGCTGCCTGGCGGCGCTGGCTCCCGCGCCGGGGGAGCCCCTGGTCACGGTGGGCGGCCTGATCGGCGCCGACGGCCCCCTGCTGCCCCGGCTCACGGCCCGCCTCACGCCGCTCGGCCTGACCCCGCACCCGGTCTCCGACGGTGTGTCGGGGGCGGTGGCGCTGGCGCGGCTGGAGGCGTCGTACGGGGCTGCGCGGGTGAGCTGGGCGCGGTCGTCGCAGGTGCCGTCGTCGTCCCACGCCGGGGCGCAACTCGCCGCGATGCGGGGCCTTGCGGCCGGGTCCGTGTCGGCGTCGGACTTCGCCCTTCGGTGGCTGGCGGCGCGCCGTGCGTCGCTCGCCGCGGGCGAGCGGGTGCGGGGGGCGCTGGCGCGGGCTTTGGATTCGGTCTTCTTCGCGCTGGAGGACTTTCCGGTGGATCCGTCGCTGCGGACGGCGGGGGACCTCACGGTCGAGGAGCTCCGGCGGCGGGTGGTCGTGGCGGTGGCGGAGGCGGGTGGGTGAGGTGCGGGTGCGCTCCCGCGCGGGTGGCCGGTGTGCGTCCGGCGGCCGGCGCCGCCCGCGCCTTCGGCGCGGGGTTGCCCCCGCCCGCAGCCGCCCGTTGGGGGTTGTCTTGCCTGACGTCGGCGCCTTGGGGGTGCGGGTGCGTCCCGGCGGGGCGGCTGGTTCGGCTCCGGCGGACGAGGCCGCCGCGCGCGGACGGCCGCGCAAACCGCCGCGCGTGACTGCCGCGTAAACCGTCCCGCGCGAACTGTCGCGCGATCCGCAGCGCGAACCGTCCCACGCGCCAGCCGCGCAAACCGCCCCGCGCGCAGCGGGCCGCGCCGCCCCAGCTCGGCCGGCGTCCGAGCACCGAAGGGGGCGTCTGCCGTCAACTCCGCTTGTGTGACGGACAGTTATGTCATAGCCTCTGGGGCTCCGGATATCGGAGGCATTCTCGGGGGACTGCAGTGGCGACGTTTCACATCGGGCAGCAGCACGCGCAGCAGATCCAGAACGCGGAGACGATCAACAACACCGCAGGCACCGCGCCGGCGGAGGACCTCGCCGCGCTGATCCAGGAGCTGCGCGAGGAGTTGCGGCGGCTCGCGGACGCCGGTGAGATCGACGAGGCCCGCGCCGAGGGCGCGGGCGGGGAGCTCGAGCTCGCGGGTGCGGCGGTCGCGGAGGAGGACGCGCCGCCCGGGGCCGTGCGGGCCGCGCTCGCCCGGGCCACCGCGATCCTGTCGGACGTCGCCGCCGCGTCGGCGGTCGTCACCGCGCTGCAGGCCGCCGCAGGCCGGCTCCCCCTCGGCTGAGATGGCCGAGTTCCACATCCCCGAGCAGCACGCGCAGGGGAACATCTACAACGCCGAGACCATCAACATCGGCGACGGTCCGCAGGACCACCGCGCAGCCGGCCGGGCCGCCCTCACCGCGCGCCTCTACCCCGAGGCGGTCAGGCACCTGAGGCAGCTGGCGGAGCAGGGCGCGGCCACGGCGGACGACTACTACTACCTGGGGCTCGCCGGGCTCGCCGGGGTGCATCCCGGCCGCCTGGACTCACAGCGGGTGACGGGCGTGATGCGGCGGTTCGTACGTGCCGTCGAACTCGACGCCCGGTGCCACCACGCGAAGATCGCGGCCATCGTCGTCAACGACGGGCTGCTGGAGCGCGGCGGCCGTATCTCCCGCTCGATCGCACCGGACACCCGGCGCTCCCTGAGCGCCCTGGACCCGGCGCACGCGGCGGAGATCCGCGAGCACGTGCCCGTGCCGGCGAGCCCCGTCTGGCAGGCGGTCGCGCAGCGGTGACTGCGCGGCCCGACGAAGGGATACCAAGCCCGGTGAACTCCTACAGCCCCGACGGGGCAGTCAACTCCTCACGCCCGGACGGGGCCTGGATCGAGCGCTACTTCATCGACCCGCCCGACCCGGCGCAGCTGCAGGCCGCGCAGCTGAAGATGGGACTCGGCGGAGGCGGCGCCGTACTGGGTCTGCTGATGCTCGTCGTGGGCGACGGAGGCGTGGCCTTTCTCGGCTTCGTCGGCCTCGTCGCCGGTGTCGTGTTCCTCATCAAGGGGCTGACCGCCAAGGGCCGTTACGACGCCGCGTACGCCAAGGCGTATCCCCGTCCCAGCGACGCGGACATCGACGCGATCATCGGCACGGACGCCTTCTCGATCGTGAACCGGGCTCTTCCGCAGCTCGGCATCACGCCCGACGACCTGGTCGCGCCCCGCGACGCGGGCGGCACCAGGGGCAACGGGTTCGCCGACATCGCGGCCTCGGTGGGCGGGTCGGGCGGGTCCGCGTCGGCGAACCAGATGGTGGTGCAGGGACCGGCCATGCCGTGCCGCACCGCCGTCGGCGAGGACGGGCGGATCCGCTTCTCGCGGTACTCGTTCATGGTCATCTGCCCCACGGCGTACCATCTGGCGATCTACCGCTGTGTCCTGGATCTGTACACCGGCGGGCTCACCAAGGAAGAGACCTCGGAGTTCCACTACAACGACGTCGTCGCCGTCCGGACCGAGTCCAAGCCCCTCTTCCAGGGCGGCATCATGGTCCGGCCGTCCCAGCTGCAGCGGTTCCGGTTTTTCGACACGGTCCGCGAGATGCAGATCGTCGTCTCCAGCGGAGACCGCGCGAGCATCGCGACGCGCGTCGCCAGCAGCCAGGAGACGTCCGTGGACGGCTCGGACGCCCTCGACTTCCCCGACGTCCTGCGCCGCGTGCGCGCCATGCTCCGGGTGCAACGGCGTCGGCTTCCTCGGCGAGGACCCCGTCAGCCTCGCCAGCGACGGCAGCGCCCTCTTGGTGTTCCCAGTGACGGGCGGCAATCCGCA